>CAZYJA010000021.1:0-10614 GCA_964647245.1 uncultured Syntrophomonas sp.
CATGGCAGCTTATGGCGGTTGTAGCTTTTCTATTTGCCCAGTCATTGGCTGATTTGTACCTGCCTACGCTAATGGCGGAAATCGTTAACAAGGGGATGATGAAAGGAGATACCTCCTACATCTGGAAGTTTGGAGGCTACATGCTGATGGTAGCTTTGGGCGGCGGTCTATGCGCTATTGTCGGCAGTTATTTGTCTTCCGTCATCGGTATGGGGTTTGGTCGAGATACCCGTGACAAAGTGTTTTCCCGGGTGGAAAGCTATTCTTTGCACGAGTTTGATAAGATCGGAACTGCTTCATTAATAACCAGAACTACCAATGATATTACCCAGGTGCAAACTTTTCTGGTAATGGGTTTACGATTTATGGTTAATGCCCCTATCATGTGTATCGGAGGCATAATCATGGCCTATTCCACCGACCGGGGCTTAACTATGATACTGGCGGTAGTTCTGCCGTTAATGCTGATCCTGATCGGCACAGTTGCAACCCTTGTCGTGCCGCTGTTTAAATCGCTGCAAAGCAAGCTGGATAAAGTAAACCTGGTACTGCGCGAGAATCTGACTGGAATTAGAGTTATACGGGCCTTTAATCGACTGGATAGGGAAAATGAGAGATTCGAAAAAGCCAATTTGGATTTAACCGATACATCCATAAAAGTAAATAAAATTATGGCTAGTTTGCATCCCATAATGATGCTGGTGATGAATTTTACCTCAATTGCTATTATATGGTTTGGCGGGATTCGAATTAGTCAGAATGCCATGGAGTTAGGGGATATGATGGCCTTCCTGCAATATGCTATGCAGATTATGTTCTCCATAATTATGGTGACCTTTTTATTTGTCATGGTACCTCGAGCGCAGGCATCAGCTATTCGAATTAATGAGGTTCTGGACACGATACCTGAAATTGTTGACCCGGAGACCAGTCCCCCAGCTGCTGGTCAGAGGGCTAATGTGGAATTCAGGAATGTAAGATTTTCTTATCCAGGTGCTGAAGAGCCGGCTCTGGATGATATATCATTTGCCCTGCATCAAGGTGAGGTAACTGCCATAATTGGCGGTACCGGTTCAGGCAAGTCCACTCTAATTAATCTGATTCCCAGGTTTTATGATGTGGAGAGCGGAGCAGTTCTGGTTAATGGGGTGGATGTCAGACAAATGACTCAGCAGGATCTACGGGCCAAAATTGGTTTTGTTCCCCAAACCCCAATTATTTTCAGTGGAACCATCGCTGATAATATACGCTATGGCAAAGATGATGCCACCGATGCTGAGATGCAACACGCAGCTGAAGTTGCTCAGGCCAGCGAGTTTATTAATACTATGAACGGCGGATATCGCGCCCAGATCTCCCAGGGTGGAACTAATTTATCGGGTGGTCAGAAGCAGAGACTTTCCATCGCTCGAGCTTTGGTTCGAAGACCCGAAATCTACATCTTGGATGAAAGCTTTTCAGCTCTGGATTTCAAAACTGATGCTCGTCTTCGCTCGGCACTGAGTCAAGAGATAACCGATTCTACCGTTATTATGATAGCCCAAAGGGTGAGCACCGTAATGAATGCGGACAGGATTATAGTTTTAGACGAAGGCCGGATTGTTGGGATAGGCAGACATAAAGAACTCATGGCAACCAGTGAGGTATACCGGGAGATTGTGTTATCCCAGTTATCGGAAGAGGAGATAGCATGAGCGAACCGACCAAAAGACCAACCCGAGCCCCAGGGCCTATGGGACGGGGGGCCGGCATGGGTCAGCCAGTAGAAAAAGCTAAGAACTTTACCGGCACCATCAAGCGACTGGTTGAGTATCTGCAACCGGATAGATATCGTCTTACTGCTGTGTTCATACTGGCTATAGCCAGTACCTTGTTCTCAATTTTAGGACCCAAAATAATGGGTAAGGCTACCACCAAACTGGGTGAAGGACTCTTAGCTAAATACGCCTATTATACGCAGTTAAATATGGCTATTGAATCGAAAATGCCCGTAGCTATCATTGATCAGCTACGTACTGAGTCCGTACCCAGTTTTGATTTTGACTATATAGGCCGAATTCTGATAATACTGATGGGGTTATATTTAATTAGTGCCCTGTTCACCTATATAATGGCTTATATTATGGCCAGTGTCTCCCAGCAAACTGTTTATAGAATGCGTAAGGATGTAAAGAGTAAGCTTGATCGTCTTCCGCTTAAATATTTTGATCAGCGCACCCACGGGGAGATCTTAAGCCGGGTTACTAATGATATGGATAACATTGCAACAACCTTGCAGCAGAGTCTTACCCAATTAATAACGTCGGTGGTGACGGTGGTTGGAATTTTAATTATGATGCTGACTATTAGCCCCCTAATGACGGTTATTGCTCTGGTAACTTTACCAGTAAGTGTTTTGATAACAACATCAATCACCAAGAAATCTCAGAAGTTTTTTGTTGCTCAACAGAAAACCCTAGGCCAACTAAACGGTCATGTTGAAGAAATGTATTCAGGACACCAGATTGTAAAAGTTTTTGGTCATGAAGAAAATTCAGTATTGAAATTCAAAGAAATAAATAATCAACTCTATCAGGTGGGATGGAAAGCGCAGTTTGTATCCGGAATTATTTTTCCGGCCTTAGGCTTTGTCAACAATATTGGTTACGTGGGTGTTTGTGTGGTGGGCGGGCTTATGGTAGCCAAGAGGTCGATCGAAATAGGAGATATTCAGGCCTTTATCCAATATATGCGACACTTCACCCAGCCCATTGTACAAGTAGCCAATATAGCCAACGTATTACAATCTACCGTAGCATCAGCAGAACGGGTGTTTGAAATATTGGATGAGACCGAGCAGATACCGGACCGGGATGATGCCAAAATAATAGAATTCCCCCGCGGCCAGGTTAGATTCGAGCATGTTAAATTTGGTTACCAGGATGATGCACCGCTTATGGAGGACCTTAGAATAGATGTTAAAGCAGGACAGACTATTGCTATTGTAGGCCCTACGGGAGCCGGCAAAACTACCCTGGTTAATCTGATTATGCGCTTCTATGAGGTCCAGGGTGGTCGTATTACCATCGATGGGGTAGATATCGTTGACCTGAAACGTGGTGATTTGCGGACTCTATTCGGTATGGTTTTGCAGGATACCTGGCTATTTAAGGGCAGTATCATGGATAACATTGCTTATGGCCGCGAAGGAGCGAGCCAGGAAGAGATTATTAGGGCAGCGAAAGCAGCTCATGCCCATCATTTTATTAAAACATTACCCGAGGGCTATAACACTATCTTAAATGAAGAAGCGTCTAATATCTCGCAGGGTCAGAAGCAACTTCTGACCATAGCCCGGGCTTTTCTGGCTGACCCGGCTATACTCATACTCGATGAGGCAACCAGTAACATTGATACTAGAACTGAAATACTAATCCAACGCGCGATGACGAATCTAATGAAGGATAGAACCAGTTTCGTAATTGCTCATAGGCTTTCAACTATTCGTGATGCGGATTTAATTCTGGTAATGAACCATGGGTCAATAATTGAGCAGGGCAACCACGAAGAGCTGCTGGCTATGGGAGGCTTCTATGCCGAACTTTATAACAGCCAGTTTACCGCCACCAATCTTGCCGAAAACGTTGTATCTTAAGAGGTGTTAGATAAATGCACTCGTGTCTTTTTTAATTAGTAAGTGTAAATGAGTAAATCAAATGTATAATGTTATAAAATATAAGCTTAGAACTAAACGCTGTCAAGGAATGGAGTTATTATATGGATAGACTACAGGTAGAAAATAGGGGAATCGATGATAAGCTGTTTAATAAAGTCCTCAAGCAATTTGATAGTACACCGGCGATTCATACTATGGGTATAAGGGTTCAATATTTTGGCCGAGGGACGGCCGGCTTGACAATGATTGTTACCAAGGAACATATAAACTCGCAGGGAGTAATTCATGGCGGCTATGTAGCTGCTTTGGCTGATACAGCTATGGGCTACGCTATAATTACTCTGGGAATTAAAGTCTTAACCCTGGATTTGAATTTAAACTATTTGGCTCCGGCTCTTTTAGGAACCGAGTTGCGAGCTGAAGCCACAGTATTACATGCTGGGAAAAATACGGTAGTATCTGAAGCTACCTTGCATGACAGTGATAATCGGCTGGTGTCAAAAAGCAGAGGAACGTTTTTTATTGCCCGCACTGCGAAAAATTAACCATAGCCGAACCGGCATATTTTCATAGAAGTATGTAAAACAATAGTGGGAAGGGCTCCGCATGCTGCTTCCCACTATTATTTTTGGTTATAAGATCAGGGGTGAATTACGGTTGTGAATTCCATTTGTCGTGCAAAGATTATTGAGTTTGTTTTTTTATTTGTCATTGGTTTATTTAAATGCTTTAGCCAAAGCAGCTGCGTACCGATTAAAATCATCACTATTGTTGCCTAATCTGGTTCTCATCGGTGAGCTTAATTCCAGCTGTACTCCCTTATTAATGTGGTTGCTGTTACAAATATTAGCCTGGGCGGTTCCAGCTAATCTGGCCGGGGCAGCAGCAACTTTAAAGCCTGCCGCCTGCAGAGATGATTTGATTTCTCTGCCCAACTCGGTGTCTAGCCCACCCACGTAGGTTATCGCCTGATTTGTTCCTCCACAACCATGGATTGCCAGAGTTTGGGTTGATTTAGCCACCAGGTTGCGGGCTCTAGGTTCATCAAAATTGGTGGATGTAAGATGCAACGAAAATCCTCCCTTAAGGGCCATGAATCCATAGTAATCAAAATTGCCTCGGTTGGCGACCGCTGAGGCTATTTCATCGGTTTCGTGCTCAATAGTGCCACCATGAATGGCGATTACGGCCTTAGATGAAGCAGTGTCGCGGGTTACTATCCGATAATCTTTATTAATGGTCTTATGAGCTTTTAAAGAATTATAACTCGAATAATTATCTGCTATCGCAGGGCTAGCCACAGTGGTGATCATGATAAAAGTAATTATAGCTACTATAAGGTTTTTCTTCAAAATATTAATCCCCTTTCTAAACTTGGTTCGGTTCGCAGATTTTTGGCTAAGAAGTTTGCAAGCCAAGATGGCTGGAGTATTTATGGTGTCTAAACCTCTTTCGAAAAATATTTTATTCCACCCCCTTGCAATAATACGATAAATTTTGCGTACTAGCTCTTGGTAAATATGGTCATTAGCATCTGATTAGGATTATTGATGGGGCTAATGGACGGCGTATCCTGGGTTTGCAGCGATAGGAAGCTGGACCGTGGTATATGATGGTAAGCAAATATGATATCAAAAAAGGGGAGGGTAGATCATATCCTAACCGAAGAATAAATATAATGTGAATAGCATCTAACAACCTTCAAAAGTGAAGGCAAGCTGTCCAAGAATGGGGATCTATTTCGTTGCTGCTATATTGGAGTGCTACCTGGAATATTCAATTTTAAGAGTCAGTAGCCAAGGGGAAGGGTTTATACTGCAGGATGAGGGATAGTTCTTGACGTCATGTCCGATATACCGCAAAATGCTGCTAAGGATATTTATTCCAAGACTAGTTGAGGTGGAATTATAAATGAGCGACCGGAATCCGTAAGGATAGCAGCGGGATTTATCAGCGTCGCCCATCCTGGCCGTACTGGCTGAAGAGCCCTCCTAAGCAGTAAGTTTTCATGGCAGCATGAACTGAACTTAGGATATCATGTAGTTATTTTTGGAAAGAGGGAAACAAATTACAACTATGACGGGTGGGAAGGGGAGTAGCCTATGTGGACTAGAAAAATGATTAAGTCCAGAGCTAAGGACGTATTAAGGATATCCTATTGGAAAGCCTTCTTAGTCAGCCTGGTTATCTTTTTGGTAGGGGGAACCACTTCCTCTATTGGGGGGAACAGTGGCAATAATTCTCATTGGAAGTTTGATGAAACCGATATCGGGAATATTTCGGAGAGTTTTTCTGACTACATGTATGATTTGTGGCCATATATTCCGGTGTTTATAGGTGTTTTTCTTATGATAATGATTATAATCTTGGCATTTAGAATATTTTTGGGCTATCCACTGGAAGTTGGCGGACGCCGATACTTTATTCGTTCGACCCAAAATGTCTTTGATTTGAACAACTTAGGGTTTGCTTTTGAAAAGTCAAAGTACCTGGGTGTTATCAAAGGCATGTTATGGCGAACTTTTATTAACATTCTCTGGTTCTTATTGTTGATCATTCCAGGAATAGTGAAGTTTTATGCTTATAGAATGGTTCCCTATATTTTAGCTGATAACCCGGAAATCGATTATAAGCGGGCTTTGGAACTGAGTACCAGAATGACCGGGGGAGAGAAGTTTGCCATTTTTGTGCTGGATCTTTCTTTTATTGGCTGGTATCTGTTAGGAATGTTGGCTTTTATGGTTGGAGTCTTATTTGTTATGCCCTATCAAAATGCCACTGAAGCTGAGTTATACCTTATATTACGCCAGAATGCCATTCAAAATGGTTTTTGTACTTATGAAGAATTATTGCTAAATGAAAATCCCAGATAGAAGAGAAGACCTTTCAGAGCGGGCAAAAAAGGCCAAGAACAAGGCAATTGGAAGAACCGCGATTGAGGCGGGTTTACGGTATGGGGACACACCCCTGAAGTGGAATGTCCCCGTATTAGACGTCGATTGAACGGTTCTTCCGAATTAACGCAGCTATGGGCCCTTTTTGACGGTCTGAACCGCCGATCAAGGTGCTGGTGCACTCAGCATACCGTGTGGTTAAAATTCGGTTGTTCATGAACTTGAATTAAGTCGTTATTTGGCCAACCTCCCTGGGTGAATTTTAGCCATAGTATCGAAATTGGCCAAGTGAACAAGATACCTTGATGTAATTGGGGAATCATCCGCATCATATGGGACAGATCATCACTATAAGTCCTTATACCATACATTCATGCTTTCTAAATGACCGGATATATTGGTGTTATTTACTAAGGTGCCACTGTATATGTAACCCATTTTGGCAAAGGTAATATTCATTCCATAGGAAAGGGCCCGGGCAATAGTATAGGTAGTGGCAATTTGTCTCCTGCCCACCTCGAATTCCATCATTTGCAAAAGGTAGAGAGATAGTCCTCTTCCCAAATACTCGGGTAGAGTGGCAAAGTCAGTCATCTCGCAATTTCCTGATTCGTTATCCAATTCAGCCGAGGATAGGGCGATGATTTTACGGTGGTGCCATATGCCAAAATACACAACATTACGGGCCATGGTTCTCATGATGTAATCCGGGTCATATATAGGGAACGGATAAGTTACAAAAACCGCCCTATACACCTGGGCCATCTGCCGAGCGTCGGCTAGGCCGCATATGCGGTGGGCAAACCCTTGCATAAGTTCGGGTACCTTATGTTTCGTGGCTTGATTCTGAGCTTTTTGTAATACATTATCCATTTCTTCTGGTTTGTCAGCCCGCTTTCTTGACTCAGTAAAGAACTTGGCCATGAAAAACACTTCCTGACCATTATAGAAATTAGGAATGGATGCCTCTACTTCAAATCCGCTATTAATAAAGCCTTCCTTGGCATATGAGGGTACTTTTATAAATATCTTCGAATAGCTGTTGTTATAGGCTATCCTGTCAAGCTTGTAAATTATATCAGGAAAATCATCAGGAGAAAGTTTCATCAGATAGATCCGATCATTATACTTTCCATGCTGTATTACGGTATTACCAATATTTAATATTTCATCATGCATTGTCACGTCTTTCTATTCTTTCAGTATTTTCGGGCACCAGTGAAATAGTTTCATCCAGGTCTGAAAGCAACTTTTCGATACCTATTGATTTATATTCTTCTGCTCCTGCCAAGAGTGCTAAATCGTTGTCATTCATGTTGTTGTTACCAAAGAAGTTTTCGTATTGTTGAGGTTCTTGATAGGTAGTAATAACTCCTTCGAAATTCCTTAAAACCACTTTATCGTGTGACCATGATATGAGGTACTGTGGCATAAGACGGATTTTACCACCCCCGCCAGGTGCATCTATCACATAAGAAGGTACTGCAAATCCACTCGTATGTCCGATCAGACTTTCCATGATTTCAATACCTCTTCCTACCGGTGTTCTGAAATGATCCAGCCCCTCCGACAAATCACATTGATACAAATAATAGGGCCTTACCCGGTTTTGGACTAGCTTATGCATAAGTTTTCTAATAATAATCGGGTGGTCATTTACGCCGGCCAGCAAAACCGATTGGTTTCCCAGGGGTATGCCAGCATCAGCTAGTTTCGTTAGTGCTTCCTGTGAAGATTTAGTGATTTCACGGGGATGGTTGAAGTGAGTATTAACCCACAGAGGGTGATGCCTTTTTAGGATTTGCACCAAATCATCGGTGATTCTGTAGGGCAATACAACCGGAGTTCTGGTTCCTATTCTTACTACCTCGACATGGGGAATACTATTTACTTCGGTAAGTATCCAATCAATATTTTCATCGGATAATAGAAATGGATCCCCGCCTGACAACAGTACATCTCGAATTACAGGTGTATTGCGGATATATTCAATTCCCCGGGCAATCTCTTCCTTATTCGGAATCGAATCTACATCACCAACTTTTCTTTTCCTGGTACAATGCCGACAGTACATAGAGCATACGCCGCTAACCTGAAACAGTACTCGGTCAGGGTAGCGATGGGTGATGCCGGGAACCGGACTATCCTTTTCTTCATCCAGCGGATCGCGCATTTCTATATCTGTCAGATGCAGCTCAGATATGGCGGGAAAGGCCTGCTTGTAAATCGGATCATTTTTATAATTATGGGTATCGATGAGCGATAAATAATAGGGAGTAATAGCTAGAGGGAACTTTTTTACCGTCTCGTCCAGTTGCTGGCGTTCGTCTGGAGCAAATTTTATTTCGAGCAGTTTCTCAAATGTATCGATGTTCCTGACCGAATGTTTTAGCTGCCACTTCCAGTCCTTCCATTGTGAAACCTGGGCACCGGAACTTATTCGCCCGGCAATATCCTGTTGTTTCTGATTATAAATACCCATAGTATTTCTCCATGTCCATCTTTAATTTAATATCAGTATTTCATTTCCTGAATACGATTATGCTTATGTATTTATAGGAACTTATTGTTTGGTAAAAAAGATTTACTAAAGTTATACTTAACCATAATGGTAGAGAACTGATGGACAGCACCAGCAGCAACGCAAGTAATCTCTAGAGCTAACGAAAAAATAAATGGGAAAGAGGATCTGTTAATGGATGAGATCATTGAAGATGATGAGTTACTGGAGGAAGAAACAGAGATTAAGAAAAAACCGGGTTGCTTAGTCAGAATAGTAGCCCTGTTGATATTATTAGCCTTTATTGCCTATTCCGTACCTAACTTTTCATACTTCTTTGCCGATAAAATGAGCTTTTTGGATCAAAATAAGGACCTGATGGAAGATGAAATTGTACAAAAATGTAAACCGGCGGTGGTAAGTCTTGAGGCTAGGGACATAGGTGAGCCGCTTAATACTACGGTACGCCACGGTACGGGGTTTAATATATCCCCGACTGGCATGGTAGTTACCAATCAGCATATTGTAGCCAATGCTGGTTCAATCACGATTACCTTTGGCGATGGTACCAAATATTACTCAGATCACTACGAGGTTATTAGTGGTGGGCTAGACATTGCTATCATAAGGCTGGCTGGTAAAAACTTGCCCACCATAGCTCTGGATAGGAAATCTCGGGTGCAAAGTGGCGATACGGTAACAATTATCGGAAATCCACTGGGTTTCGAAAAAGTATCGCAGCGAGGTGAGGTTGGCGAGTACCATAGATTGGAGGGCAGCCAGTCGTTGGTATATGATATAAAACTCCCGGTAAACCCGGGTAGCAGCGGCAGTCCAGTGATAAACAATCAGGCCCAGGTGGTAGGAATCGTCTTTGCCAGCACTACCCTGGAGGTTAATGGCAAAAAAGAACCCCGTGCTCTGGCTTTTCCAGTCCAGGGCTTACCGCTGCAATAATAGGTGCATTTAAGTGGGTGTTAGATTGTCTGCAAGCTAGGTCAGGGTTTCTTCTGGCAGTGATATGCTTGGTATACTGGTTTCACAGGGTACACCTACCTGGCACTTGCCACATCCGTATCGAGGTTTATACTTGCGGGAGGTTCTGTCCAAAAAAGGCGAACAAACCTCATGATCTTTGCCCGCTTCGATAGTTATGGCCCCGACTGGGCAATTTTCTGCACAAGCACCACACTTAGTACAGTATTCGTATGTATCCGTGTACTCCCTTACGTCTGGTGGTAATAAGAGCTCGGTAATTAGACTGCCCATCCTACCAGCCATGCCTTTTTTAGTAATAATACCCTTCGACAGCCCAAAGGTACCCAGGCCACATATAAAACCTGCGTGCCGTTCAGACCAGTTGCTTGTAAATGGGGTAAGGGTTTTATTATCATGAAGGGATTTATCTATAAAACCATTTAACCAAAACCTTTTATCCATTGATGGGACTAGGGTTTTGTAACCTGCATTTTGCAACTCCGTTTGTAAATAGCGGCACAGTTGGCCAATGAATTTTTGTCCTTCAATACGTCCATGTAACCATCCCGCTGATGGCCATGTCAGGA
>CAZYJA010000021.1:10637-18632 GCA_964647245.1 uncultured Syntrophomonas sp.
TAACAGTTTTAGCCTCGGGCAGCCAATCCATGGGCAGCATAGTATGCTCGCCCACAACATCTGGATTCTTTAGAATTTGGAAAAACGGATCATCCGCCGCTCCGAAAGCGAAAATGGGAAAATCAAATATCTGCATACCTTCCACTTCTGGTCCAATCGCGGTATTCTTATCGATGCGATTATAGCTGGAGCTTTCCGTAAATAATTCTGCGATCTTTATGATATCCTGCCGGTCCATAAGTGCCTCACCCTCTCATATCAGACTTAATCACCCTACCTAGCTAGATGTTTATGCTTATACCAACCTGGTAATTACCCCAATTGTAGCATAAGTAAACTACCGGGGTAACGCATTTCTAATATAAAAATCCCATTCTACAGCTAACAAAGTACTTATATCGCAACTCAGCATATTGTATTACAATATGAAGGTACTTGAACTACACTATAGGCAATTATGACACGAGCCTAGGGTCGAAAAAATGCCAGCTTTTTTGCTTACCCTGCAGGGTCTCGACTCTATCGACGCTATGCAGATAGGATTTTATAGAGCACTATTTGTAACATGAGATTAAGAAAACCAGAAATGACAGGTGAATAATATGGAGTTTACGACTTTGCTTTTTTTATGTATAGCTGGATTTCTGGCTGCGGCAGTGGACTCGATCGCTGGGGGTGGGGGAATGATTAGTCTGCCAGCGGTTATTGCCGCCGGGGTGCCGCCTCACCTGGCTTTAGGGACCAATAAATTCGCGAGCACCTTTGCTTCATTTACCAGTAGTATAAAATTTGCCTATTCAGACAAGATAAACTTTAATCTGATGAAATACCAAATACCCTGTACGATTATAGGTTCCGCTATCGGGGTCAAATCAGTCCTCAGCATTGACGAGCGTTATTTGCAAATACTCATTGTATGCCTAATCTTCACGGTCGCAGTTTATACCAGTCTAAAAAAGGACTTTGGCCAGGAAAATCGATTTATAGGATTTACTAATACCAAAATATTATCTGGTATGGGATTTGCTCTGGTGCTGGGCTTTTATGATGGCTTTTTTGGTCCTGGTACCGGCACTTTTCTTATCTTTGCATTCATCAGTGTTTTCGGATTTGATTTTACCATCGCAGCCGGAAATGCCAAATTGCTAAACTTTGTTAGTAATATTGTGTCGGTTATATTATTCGCGATTAGTGGTAAAATCCTTTATTTAGCCGGAATTCCCATGGCCATATCAATGATATTTGGAGCCTGGGTGGGAACCCATATTGCCATTGAAAACGGTCCGAAAGTTATCAAACCAATTTTTATCACCATTGCTATACTTCTTATAGTTAAAATGCTCTGGCAGGCGCTTATTCAATAGATACCGGATGCTCGGGTTCTTAATATTCCCATATTACGCTGGACAAGCTTCTTGGTGTGTTTTGTATGAAGTTAGTTGGTAACCACACCCGCCGAAAATCCTGACGACAGATTATCCTCATCATTTATAACCTCCCGAGAAGCGCATCCCAATGGTTTACACATTTATTTAGCTTCATGGGAATGATCTGTAGGGTATTTATCATCATAACTGAGTGCCATCTTCTTAGAGCAGCGTAATTCCGATTGATTAGTTATATTCCCCTTACCCATTATTCCTGGTACAAATAAAAATGTATTGTATTATAAAGGAAACCTAAGAAGGGAAACTATAAGTATGAAACGGATGAAATATATAGCCACATTTCTATTTGCAGTAGCATTAGTCGGATCTATTCTAGTTTGGCCTTACCGGGGGAGTTTCACCGGGGGGTTGCTCTTTGCTGCTTTTGAAGCCGCACTGGTTGGCGCACTGGCCGATTGGTTTGCAGTGGTGGCACTTTTTCGGCATCCCTTAGGCTTAAAGTTCATTCCGCATACGGCTATCATACCGAACAACCGGGGCAGAATAGTCGATGGTATTGTTGAAATAGTTGAAAAGGATTGGCTGAGCCTTGATTTCATCCGATCTAAAATCCTGGATTATAATTTGCTGGATAACCTCGCATTGGCCTTGGAATCCGAGGAGGGGCGACATGGTCTGGAAAGGATAACCAAGTCATTGCTGGCCAACACGGTCCAGGACCTTAATCCGGATGATATGGCCCGCTTTATTCATTTGATGCTGACGGATAACCTGGGCGAGATAAAAATTTCTCCCAATCTGGTTGTCCAGATAGAATCGTCCCTGAAAAATCTGTATGGAGAAGATGTCATTCAAATCTTCCTGGATTGGGCTATTGCCTCGACCCGGGGTGAAGAATTCGAGCAAATAATCAGGAGGACTCTTCAAAGAGCGGCGGCCGATTATTCGAATAAAGGCAACTATTTGCGCCGGTTAAGCAAAGGTCTGGGAGAAAGCCTGGACATATTTAACTACGATGAAGGAGCGGTATCGGTCTCTAACCGCATTAATCTTTTTTTAGTGCAAATGAAGGATCCCAACAATAACTTGCATATAAAGGTTAGAACCGAGTTGGATAAGCTACACATTGCTGATCCGGAAACAGCTTCCGCCAAGCTGGGCGAGTTGCTGCAAAAAGTGGTAGGTACTGAGGCCGGTATCGTAGCAACTGCAGAGGTGTTGGCTGCCTTGAAAAATCAGATGATGGCCAGTGATCTGGAGGATTCACTCATGATTCGTTATATTAGCAATTTGGTTATTAAACAATTCACTGTCATTCGCCAGGATGAGGAACGTAAAATGTCAGTCGAGAATTGGATTAAAAATGAACTAACGAGTCTGTTGGAGCGTTATCACGGGGTTATCGGCCACATTGTCCGTGAAAAGTTACAGAGCTTGAATGATATTGGACTGGTGGAATCATTGGAGGATAAGGTAGGAAACGATTTGCAATGGATAAGGATTAATGGCACAGTGATCGGCGCACTGGTAGGCGTAGCCCAGTATTTGCTGCTCCACCTTTTTTAGGGTTAGCGCAACAAACCTTGTTTTAACATATACAGTGTTGTGGCCAGATAGAATTTCCGGAGCGGGTAATGTTTTCGTCGTTTTTACCTTTGGTAGATACAGATAAACGATTCCTATCAACAATTAATTGTTTAAGGTCAATAAATAGCTACCAGGAAATTAGAGCACAACTCAATCTTATGGTCGGCATATTATTGCCTATATTGTAACAAATTACCTCATGTTGGATTATATATATATATAACTGAAGCCATAATAACTTGGGGTCTGACCCCAAGTTAATTGGTAATTGGAGCTGATTAACCAGACAACATTGGAATGAGGTGGGAAAAGATATAGCTATTATACCTTCATAAAATGGCTGAAGATAATTAAGTTCAAAAATTCACAAAAAAAGTATTTACATCAACTGGATAATAATATAAATTATAATGATATATCTAATTGGATATTAAGTCTGGCTATGACATAGTATTATCTCTATTAACAAAGCTAATCACTTATTTGCTGATGGATTATCCAGAATAAAAACATATATATGTTTAATATTTATTATTTCGGGGGAAGGAAGATAATGATGGATCTGATAGGAGAACTGAGTGCTCTAGCAGAAAGCAACAACCGAATAGAAATGGATCTTTATTCTAAGTACAATGTAAAACGTGGATTAAGAAATAGGGATGGTACGGGTGTTCTAGTCGGTTTAACGGAAATTGGTGATGTTCATGCCTATATAATGGATGAAGGAGAAAAGGTCCCAGTAGAAGGGGTGCTAAGATATCGGGGGATAGATGTTAGAGATTTCGCTCAAGGCTTTGTAGATGAAAAACGGTTTGGCTTTGAAGAATGTTGCTATCTTCTGCTTTTTGGGCAACTACCGGACAGTGATAGTCTGGAAAAGTTTAAGAACTTATTAGGTGAACATAGATTTTTACCTGATGGCTTTACTGAAGATATGATATTAAAAGCGTCCAGTAAAGATATCATGAATAAAATGGCTATGGGTGTTTTAGCCATGTATTCATATGATGCCTGTCCCGATGATACTAGCATTAGAAATGTGCTTAGGCAGTGCATTGAATTGATTGCCCGGTTTCCTACCCTGGCCGCCTATAGTTATCAGTCCAAGGTTCATAACTACGACCGGAAAAGTTTGTACATTCGCAGTCCCCATAAAGAATTAAGTACCGCCGAAAATATCTTGCATATTATGAAGCCTAACAGTACTTATACTGAACTCGAGGCACGGGTACTGGATTTAGCCCTGGTTCTCCATGCAGAGCACGGGGGTGGCAACAATTCAGCATTTATAACCCACGCCATTACCTCTACGGGAACCGACACCTACTCGGCCATCGCTGCCGCATTAGGGGCACTAAAAGGGCCCAAGCATGGCGGAGCCAACCTTAAAGTTATGGATATGATGGAAGAAATAAAAACGAACGTTAAAGATTGGGAGGATGAAGGAGAGGTTGCCAACTATCTTGAAAAGATCTTAAATAAGCAAGCATTTGACCGAACCGGCCTAATCTATGGAATCGGTCATGCGGTATATACCCTTTCAGATCCACGGGCAATTTTGCTGAGAGAAAATGCCTATGCCCTGGCCAAAGAAAAGGGAATGGAGAAAGAGTTCAACCTATATACCCTAATTGAAAGAATTGCTCACGATGTTTTCTGCAAGGTTAAGAAAACTGATAGACCTATTTGTGCCAATGTTGACTTTTACTCCGGATTTGTATATACGATGCTTAATATACCTGTAGACTTATTTACTCCCATATTTGCGATAGGAAGAATCCCGGGTTGGTGTGCCCACCGGATCGAAGAACTTATCAGCGGCGGGAAAATAATCAGGCCAGCTTATAAGATGGTTCTGGGTAAAGTTAAATATGTTAGCATGGCTGATAGAGATAAAAATATAATCAATAATCCTTAAATTAAGTAATTCCGGAGTCTGCTTCTAAAATAACTAGAAATAGCTTATGGGGCAGGATTAGTGAATAATCAGTGGAAAATAAGGAAGAGCTGACATTGTCTGAGAATACAGGGCGTATTATACCCGCAAAATATAGCAGTCTACACAGTCTAAGAGCCGACTGCGATAATTGTTTTGGCTTTTGCTGTGTGGCACTGCACTTTTCGGCATCGGAAGGCTTCCCAATTGACAAAGATGCAGGTCAGGCCTGCCTCAACCTGCAAACAGACTTTCGCTGCGCTGTTCACGAGTCTCTCCGTGAGAGAGGCCTAAAGGGATGTACGGCCTATGAATGCTTGGGAGCGGGGCAAAAAATCGCCCAGGTCACCTTCGGTGGACGGGACTGGCGACAAGCCCCGGAATCCGCTCCGCAAATGTTCGAGGTGTTCCTCATTATGCGGCAATTACACGAGTTGATCTGGTACCTCACCGAAGCCCTGTCTTTACAGCCAGCCAGTTCTATCCACAGTGAGCTCAGTGCCATGCAGGCCGAGACTGGGCGGCTAACCAACCTCGATGCCGAGGCATTAATTAAATTAGACGTAGCTGCCCACCGAGCAGTGGTTAATGTTCTGCTGCGGCAAGTCAGCGAACTGGTACGAGCCGAAGTCGGTCACGGCAAGAATTCTTATCCAGGACGCAAAAAGACCCTGGGCCGAAGAGCTGATCTAATTGGCGCCGACCTTATAGAAACCAACCTTAGAGGTGCAGACTTAAGAGGTGCCTACCTAATTGCGGCTGATCTTAGCGGAGCGGACCTGACCGGGAGCGATCTTATCGGGGCCGATATGCGAGATACCAATGTTAGAGGAACTGACCTTAGCGGGAGTATATTCCTCACCCAGGCCCAGATTAACGTGGCCAAGGGCGATGCCAAGACCAAGCTGCCGCCTTCACTCACTCGCCCGGCGCCCTGGTCCACCGGCACAGCAGATTAATAAACCTACTGTATTATTAAAACAAAACCATTCTAATTAATCTTCCATAAAATGCCTAACCTCAAACTCCGGATGGTGATAGCGCGAATAGGCTGATGTCTTTAGGTCATACTGGATACCCTCTGGGGACACCATTGAATACCTGCTAATACGGAGAAATACAGATATTAAGAAGCAAGGTGGGGACCGGCGTTTTGTCTGTCCTCACCTTGAAAAGTGGCTTATCTGAAAGAGTGAAACAATGGCGGATGATGCTATTTTATGATGGCTGTTCCGTATATAGCCTGATATTTTTGCTTGGCCGCTTCTAACTGCGGAATGCCTCGGCTGCATTGCAGACTCAGCAGGGAACAGTGTTTATCACAACCGGTGCAGAACAATTTACCCAGGTATTGGGCTAAACTAACCTGTGTCCCAGTCGAGCTGGAGCCCGCGCTCGAGGAAATGCTGCTGCTGGTGCTGGATGTACCGGTACCATTGGCAATACTGTTATCCGTACTGGACTTGCTGATGTTGGTTGATTCATCGCTGCTCAGTCCCGATCCGCTTGAACTGCTGACCGATGGTAAACGATCGTTACTTGGCCGGGGCCGATTTTCAATAATTACATTACTAGTGTTTTGCGACTCCTGCCGTGCAATGGGCTCGCCCGCCTTGCCGATGGGATTAGTTGCGATTTGCGAATATAACAGGCTCAGAACCAGAACTGCCGCTCCCAGATTCAGGGCTGCCTTGCTTCGGACCGGCCGGCCTGCGGTCTTGAACATCCGTGGCACGGTGTGGGCAAAAAAGCGCCAGTGCAGTGTCAGATGGAGCCCGAGCAATACCAGACAGATATATGATACCCATTTGTGTACCAGCACAGTGGTGCTAATCATACCTTGCGCCGGGAAAAGCACCGCGGAAATCTGGATACCCGTTATAATTATGGTGGCTACTGCAATAAAAGATAAACTGTTTAACAGGTAAAAAAGTCTGGTTTTGATCGTTATCTTGGGGTTAAATAGATTTTTCGTAACGTTTTTGACCCACGACCAGTTAAGTATAATATGGAATATGAATAGAGCCCCGATGGACAGCCCGGCAATCTCATGAAAGGTCAAGCCAGTCTCGCGGGGATAAATTAGTATAATAAACAAAACGGTCAAAACAATGTCGAGCATTAGCTTAGTCAAGGTTTTCATTGAAACAAACCTCCTTTTCTGGTAGTTTACATTGGTATTCCTCTAGATAACGATATTCTAACAAGCAAATATTAAAATTCTGTGGAGAAAAGTTAATTTTAATCAGACAACTGCCGTTCATTAACTCATCAATTCATTCATGGTTAGAGCTATATCCAGATTGCCGTTGCGGCAGCGAAGTTCATCCAGAAATGTTTTTTGGGAGTATTCCTTATTAATTTCAATGCGATAGAATAGATTGAACAAGCTTCCAAAATCACTGGTTTTTACACGGTTCATTTCCCATGATTTGGTGTATTTGTTGAGGATATCATCGAATAATCCTTCATAGTTTAGATTTTCAGGCACGGTGACTTTTAGCAGCATGGAAGTATTTTGGGAGCTTGCATATTTCATTTTCTGCAATAAAAGCATTACAGTGCCGAGAATTACCGCAAATAGCCCGGCATATCTGATATAGCCCATACTGCAAGCCAGACCAACTGCGAGCGTAAAGAACACATAAGCAATATCCTTAGGGTCGCCGGGGGCACTGCGGAAGCGTATTAAAGAAAATGCACCTGCCAGGCTGAATGCTCTGGCTATATTGTCACCGATCAGCAGAATAATAATGGAGATGATAGCCGGCAGCATAATCAACGCTATGGTAAATGAAGGCGAATAGCCTTCTTTTTTGTTTGCGAGGCATGTTGCCGAGCCGGTGGTCTGAAAAGTTGACCATGTCACCTAGCCAATGGGAAGACAAGCTGTAAGCAAGGTCGTCTTTGGCAACAAAGGGGTCTGAAGGAAGCCGATGGCGGTTATCGGAGCGGAGCGAGAGCGAACCAGAGTTGGCGGGCATAGAGGATAATCCTGCGAAAAGTGGAGACGTCCGAAAATTGGCAAGACTATGTACGTTTGGATGGTCGTTTTGATAACAGGTGGAGCAACTTAACCTCGGA
>CAZYJA010000022.1:0-310 GCA_964647245.1 uncultured Syntrophomonas sp.
CCCACCGTGATTTTTGCTCTTCCCTGCATATTATAACCGGACATAACCAAGGGGATGGCCAGGAGGAAATCGATTATAATTCCCTGGTTAAAATGAGGGGAACCCTGGTGTTTTTAATGGGTGTCGCTGCATTGCCCTACATATGCCAGGGTCTTTTAGAGGCGGAAATGGACCCTGATACGCCGGCGGCAGTACTGGAGAGGGGTACCACTGCTCATCAGAGACGGGTAGTTGCCAATCTTGGAGATCTGCCCGCGGCAGCCCGCCAAGCAGAGATACAGACCCCCGCGATTATTGTCGTAGGCAGGGT
>CAZYJA010000022.1:320-3375 GCA_964647245.1 uncultured Syntrophomonas sp.
CTGAGGATCGACCTCTGGGCAGATTGAAAATCATGGTTACCAGGCCTAAAGACCGGGGCTCCAGTTTGACTGCAAAATTACAGGACTATGGAGCGGAGGTTATCGAGATACCTACCATAGAAACCCAGGTAATCATGGAAAATGATTCCCTGCCAAGAGCGATAGAGAATATTGACAAGTATCAATGGGTAGCTTTTACCAGCGCCTATGGAGTTAAGGCGTTTTTCGAAAAATTGTTAGAAATGAAGAAAGATATTAGAAGCTTGGCAGGATTGAAATTTGCTGCTATTGGTTTGGCAACTAAAGCGGCCATTGAAGCCAGGGGCATTTTGGTGAGCTTGATGCCGGAAGTTTTTAACGGAGAAGCATTGGGAAAGGCCTTGGCCCAGAAAATGTTGGATGAGAAAGTATCTACCGGCAACCAAGGGGCAGCCCTTATCCCTCGGGCCAGAATTGGAAGCGAAGAGGTGCTAAAACCATTAGCCGAGGCGGGTTTGCCCTTCGAAGACCTTCCTATATATGATACCATCGATGTCCCATATAATGGTTTAAACTACTACGATGAATCCATCGACTATGTGGCATTTACCAGCGCTTCCACAGTCAGAGGCTTTGTCAGGATGACGGATGGGGTGGACTTTTCCGAGGTCAAAGCGGTATGCATTGGTGCACAGACTGCACAGGAAGCTCTAAAGTATGGAATGAAGACCTTGGTGGCGAAAAAGGCCACTATTAATAGTATGGTGGAATGCTTTTTGGGCCTGGTGTAAACAGGCGCTATTATGAAGGAAAGGACGGTATAACCTCAATGTCATTTGAATTTCTGGATACTCCGGTGTTGCCGTCTATGATTGCCTTAATGATTGGTTTTGCTTTAGATCTAAGCTTTGGAGATCCGCATTGGATGCCTCATCCAATTTGTCTCATTGGCAAGATGATTGCTGGTGGGGAAACGATCATGCGCAGAATTTTCCCGAAGACGGAAAGCGGAGAATTGATCGGGGGTGGAGTCCTGGCAGTTGGTGTTATTGGTATTGCTACTGCCGTTCCTTTCTTTATATTATGGATCGCGGGGGAAGTACATATCTTACTGCAAATTGCTTTTGAATCCATCATGTGTTATCAGATTCTGTCGGTGAAAGCTTTGAAAACTGAGAGTATGAAGGTATATAACAAATTAGCCCAAAATGATTTGGTGGGGGCACGTAAAATGGTAGCTATGATTGTGGGGAGAGATGTGGAAAGCCTGAATCAGGAGCAGGTTACCAAAGCCACGGTAGAGACGGTAGCCGAGAACACCTCGGATGGTACGGTAGCCCCTTTATTGTTTATGGCCATCGGTGGGGCACCCTGGGGATTCTTTTACAAAGCCATTAATACCATGGACTCCATGATCGGGTACAAGAATGAACGGTATATTAATTTTGGCAGATTTGCCGCCCGGCTTGATGACCTGGTAAATTATATTCCCGCTCGGATTTCAGCTGTGCTTATGATATTGGCATCCGGTTTTTTAAAGCTGGATTGCAAAAACGCCTATGCGATTTTCAAACGGGATCGCTATAATCATGCCAGCCCCAATAGTGCCCAGACTGAATCGGTTTGCGCCGGTGCCCTGCAGATTCAACTGGCTGGGGATGCTTATTATTTTGGCCAGCTTTATCCCAAGCCAACCATAGGTGATCCCCTGAGGCCAGTTGCTTATGAGGATATTTGCCAGGCCAACCGGCTTTTGTATGGAACGGCTTATTTAACCATTATTTTATGCTTGATGGGAATGGGGATGGTAATATGGTTGACTCAATAACTGCTAGACCCCGGATAAGATTATTACATGGGGGAGATATATATTCTGCCCGGGAAGAGCTGAGCCTCAGGGAAAATCCTCCGGATATTTTAGACTTTTCGGCCAATATCAATCCGCTGGGGTTACCAGCGGGAGTGAAAGAGGCTATTACCAGGTCGGTAGACACTTACAGCGCCTATCCTGACCCGCTCTGCCGAGAGCTGATTGCTAATCTGGCCAATTATGAAAAGGTTCCTGCACCTTGGCTTCATTGCGGTAATGGGGCGGCTGATATAATTTTTCGCTTGGTATACGCCCAAAAACCGCAAAAGGCTATGGTACTGGCTCCAACCTTTGCAGAATATGAAGAGGCCCTTAATGCTGGGTCATGCCAGATAACGCATTATGGATTAAAGGCCAAGCAAGCATTTCAAGTAGACGAGAATTTTTTGGATGCATTACAGTCTGAGCCCAACCTGGATATGCTGTTTCTTTGTAACCCCAACAATCCCACCGGGCAGCTTATCCCCCAGGAATTAATTTTAAAGATTTTAGAGCGTTGCCAGACCTGGGGCATTTTATGTGTGATAGACGAATGTTTTAATGATTTCCTGGAGGAGCCCGAAAAGTTTACAGCCAAGCAATATCTGGAGCGATTTGACCACCTATTTATTTTAAAGGCCTTTACCAAGATATACGCTATGGCCGGCCTGCGGTTGGGCTACTGTATATCCAGCAATGAAAAGCTGCTTAAATCCTTAGTAAAAGCCGGGCAACCCTGGAGTGTTTCCATTGTGGCACAGACCGCCGGAATCCAGGCCATGCAGGAAAAAGAATATATTATTAGGACCAAAGAGCTTATCCGCGCCGAAAGGAAGTATTTAATCCATTCTTTAGAAAGCCTGGGCATAGAGGTTATTGCGTCTACGGTAAACTATATTTTTATAAGGTGGCCCTTTAAGACCAGGAATCCACTGCATGAAATGCTATTTAGCAAGGGTATTTTGATTCGCAACTGTGACAATTATCATGGGCTCAGTCGGGGATATTACCGTATTTGTATCAAAGAACATGCGGAAAATATGGTGTTGATTGATGCATTAAGCCGGGTAGAAAAACAGTAAGGGTTATCACCCTGCGGGTACCTCTGGTGTTCGCACTCTGCGGGTACTACTGGTGCATCCTTGCGGATGCTATTGAGGTTGCTAGCGCTTACTAATTATGTTGCAAGGAATAAACAAGGCTGGAGTAAATGGCCTGGTTTATTTC
>CAZYJA010000022.1:3385-18419 GCA_964647245.1 uncultured Syntrophomonas sp.
TCCAGGGAACCATGTCAAATGCGGGAAAGAGTTTGATCGTAGCAGGGTTATGCCGAATTTTTAAGCAGGATGGCTATCGGGTGGCACCATTCAAAGCTCAGAATATGGCCTTGAACTCGTTTATTACCAGGGAAGGGCTGGAAATGGGGAGGGCACAGGTGGTACAGGCCGAGGCAGCGGGTATTGAACCTTCGGTTTTAATGAATCCAGTTCTTTTAAAACCAACCAATGATACCAGTTCGCAAGTGATCATTAATGGGGAAGTATCCAGCAATATGAGTGCCCGGGAATATTATCAAAAAAAGCGAGAAATCGTTCCTGCGATTAAGAAGGCTTATGAACAACTGGATGCCCAGTATGATCTGATTGTAATAGAAGGTGCCGGCAGCCCGGCGGAAATTAATTTAAAAGATAATGACATTGTGAATATGTATATGGCCAAAATGGCCCAGGCCCCGGTATTGCTGGCGGGAGATATTGACCGGGGCGGGGTCTTTGCAGCACTGGCAGGTACCATGATGATCTTTGATGAAACCGAGCGGGCTATGGTTAAAGGAATTCTGATCAATAAATTCCGAGGTGACAAAACCATTTTACAGCCAGGCTTAGATATGCTGGAGGATATGATACACGTACCTACGGTAGGGGTGATTCCCTATTTGCAGGTAGACATTGATGACGAAGATAGCTTAACCACTAGATTTGACAAAAAATCTGAGGCTGGACTTATTGACATTGTCGTGATTCGACTGCCGCGTATTTCTAATTTTACCGATTTTAATGTATTTGAATATCTACCGGGGGTAAACTTGCGCTATGTGAAATCAGTGGGGGAACTTAAAAATCCCGATATGATTATTTTGCCGGGCACCAAAAACACCATGGAAGATTTGTTATGGATGCGGCAAAATGGCCTGGAAGCCGCTATTATCAAGCAGGCTGCTATGGGCAAACCAATATTCGGGGTTTGCGGCGGTTATCAGATGCTCGGTGCAAAACTGTCAGACCCCTATGGGGTAGAATCTGGCGGCACTATAGCCGGCATGAACCTGCTCCCGGCCGAGACGGTATTTGCTCGGGAAAAGACCAGAACCCGGGTAAAGGGAAGGTTTAATTCCAACCTGACCGGCCAGCTCCAAGATCTTGCCCAGGTCGAAATAGAAGGATACGAAATTCATATGGGGCTAACCCAGGTACTAGACCAGAACGCCCGAGATCTTACGGTTATTGAGGAGATTTCAGGCGAGCCGGCCCGGCAGTTCGCCGGCATGTGCTGGAATAATATTTACGGCTCCTATATTCATGGAATATTTGACCAGGGAGACGTAGCCAAAACTATTGCGATAGCCTTGTACAAGGAGAAAGGCCTGGATTACGGAGCAGTATCAGGTCTGGACGTGCATGCCTATAAGGAGCAGCAATATGATCTGTTAGCCCAGGGTATGCGAGAGAGTATAGACATGAAGCGTATATATGAGATTATAGAAAAGGGTGTTTAATCAAACGCCTCTTATAAGGAGGAGTTTGATTAAAACGCTCGCGGCGCGATGCACCTAAAACGCGCAAGGAAGGCGCTGTAGCGCCCGCGTTTGGGCACGCAATTCGCGCCAAGGCTCATTGAATTGGAGGGCAAGGGTTTGATTCATATTTATTGTGGAGATGGCAAAGGCAAGACTACCGCGGCCTTGGGCTTAAGCTTAAGGGCGGCCGGGGCTGGCATGAAAGTTGTAATCGTGCAATTCCTAAAAAACCATCCGACCAGTGAGCTAAATATTTTGCAAACAACTCCTAATATTACGGTTCTGCGGGGCAAAGCCGGGACTGCTTTTTCCTTTTCCATGACCGAGGAACAACAAGCAAAATCCAAACATCTGCATACCGAAAATTTGCAGGCGGGGATAGAGCTTATTAAATCCGGTAGTTGTGATATGTTGGTGTTGGATGAAGCAATTGGGGCCTATAACCGGGACTTGATAGACCGCCATCTATTGCAGAATTTAGTGCAACAGAAACCTCCGCATCTGGAACTGGTTCTAACCGGCCGCAATCCTGAGCCGTGGATGATAGACTGTGCGGACTATGTTTCAGAAATTAAGAAGGTGAAACATCCATTTGATCAAGGTATTAAGTCCCGCATAGGGATTGAAAAATAAAGATATAGATAGGAGGGTGATTAGATGAAAGTACAGTTGCAAAATGTGTTGCCCGCAGACATTGAGAAGCGAAGTTTTGAAATAATTGGGCAAGAACTTGGAGATCTGAGACTAGACCCTGAAGAAGAACCAGTTATTAAAAGAGTTATCCATACCACCGCCGATTTCGAATATGTAGAAAATCTGAAATTCTCTCAGGATGCGGTAATCAAAGGCATGCAAGCTCTTAAAAAGGGTGCAGTTATCGTAAGCGATACCCAAATGGTTCGTGCCGGTATCAATAAGCCTACCTTGGAAGCATTGGGGGGAGAAGCCCTGTGTTTTATGGCCGATGATGATGTCGCCCGGGTGGCCAAAGCAAATGGTACCACCAGAGCTACTGCCAGTATGGACAAAGCGGCTAAGCTGGACCGCCCCATAATATTTGCCATTGGTAATGCTCCCACTGCTCTGGTGAGACTTTATGAGCTGATTCAGGCGGGAATATTGAAACCGGAACTCATTATCGGGGTACCGGTGGGTTTTGTAAATGTAGAGGAATCAAAGGAACTCATCATGACCCTGGATGTTCCATACATAGTGGCGCAAGGGCGCAAGGGCGGCAGCAATGTGGCGGCGGCGATTTGTAATGCCATGCTATATAGCTGCCAGCCTCGAGCATAGAAAATTGTTTATAATGAAAGGAAATTTTCATGAGAGTTGCTTTGGTTTCCTTTACCCAAAAGGGAGCGGATACCTGCCGAAGAATTGAAATAGGTCTGACCTCCAGGAAACATCTCTGTAAGGCTTATGGAATGAAAGCTTATGCCGAAGAGAGAGGGATCTTGCCTCTAACCAGCAGTCTGGGCGAATGGACGGAAGAAGCCTTTGCCGGGTGTGAGGCCTTGGTTTTTATAGGCGCCTGTGGTATTGCCGTTCGAACAATTGCCCCCTATATCAGGGATAAGACAGTTGATCCGGCAGTGGTGGTGGTGGATGAAAAAGGAAAATACGCCATATCCCTGTTGTCAGGACATTGGGGGGGAGCTAACTATTTTGCCCGGGAGATTGCCGGAATTATTGGAGCAGAACCAGTAATCACAACCGCTACCGATCTGAATAATAAATTTGCGGTAGATGATTGGGCGAAAGAGCACCACCTCTGGCTGGGAGATCTGCAAATAGCCAAAGAAATATCGGCCAAGATCCTAAATGGAGAACTTATAGGAGTTTCCAGCCTTTACCCCATTGAGGGACGACTACCGGAACAGTTGGTCTATGAAGGGGACGTCAGGGATCCAGCCATTGGGTTAAATCTATCCATCTATACAAACCGAAAGCCTTTTAAACGAACCTTGCATTTAGTACCCCAAAACGTCGCTGTCGGTATAGGCTGTAGAAAAGGAATTTCATTAGCAGCTGCGGAAGGCTTATTACATAAAGTGCTAGAGGAACACAGCATTTCCGTACATGCCATAGCCAAACTATGTTCCATCGATATCAAAAGAGAGGAAAGAGCGCTCCATCAGCTGGCCGAGAAACTCGATGTTCCATTCGCAGTCTTTTCTGCGTTGGAACTCGCTCAAGTGGAGGGGGACTTCGCTTCATCCGACTTTGTGAACTCGGTTACCGGGGTAGATAATGTATCAGAGCGGGCTGCAGTTCTAGGGAGTCAGGGAAGTCTGCTGGTTAAAAAACAGGTATTAAATGGAGTAACTATAGCCCTGGCTATTAGTGATCAGAATTACCATTGGCCCATGGAAACCGACCAGGAAGTTCAGAATGGACATTAGACTTAGCGGAAGCATCCTTCTAATGATTATGAATATGGATAAACCAAGATCATATTGGGCTCATCCAGAGCAATATTAATGATACCTTCGAGGATGCAACTCGCTATATTGGAGTGTAGATATGAAAAAGATTTATTTGATTGGCATTGGCATGGGAAATCTAGAAACTCTTACCGAACAGGGGCGGCTGGTTATTGAAAAAAGTGACCTGCTCATTGGGGCCGAAAGAATGGTTGACAGTTTCCCCCAGTCCAAGGGTGCCAAATATTATGCCATTGCTCCGACCAAAATCATGGCATATATTTATGCCAATCCACATTATAATACCATTGCGGTAATTTTTTCGGGCGATGTTGGCTTTTATAGTGGTGCCAAAAAGCTGAATCAGTTGATTGAAGAGCAAAAGGCAGCCGGATCGGGGTGGGGTAACTACGAAGTGGAATTCATGCCTGGAATCAGTTCTTTACAATATTTTTGTGCCAAACTTAAGCTATCCTGGGATGATGCTCGGATTGTGAGCCTGCATGGCAGAGAAGGTAACATTATGGGGGCTGTTTTGAATCATCCCAAGACATTTTTCCTGACGGGAGGAGATTATTCCGTACAGCGCATCTGCCAGCTACTCCGGGAAAATAATCTGGGCGAGGCACTGGTTCATGTTGGGGAAAGACTTTCCTACCCTGAGGAACGAGTAATCACGGCAACCGCAGAAGTACTGGCCCAGGAAGAGTTTCATCCTCTAAGTGTAATTATGGTGGAAAACCAAAAACTTCTATCAAAGACTATAACTACCCATGGCATTGAAGATTGCTGCTTTGTACGGGGTCAGGTCCCTATGACCAAAAGTGAAATTCGGAGCGTTTCCTTATCCAAACTTCAGCTCAGACCCGCTGATGTGGTCTATGATATTGGAGCAGGAACCGGCGCGGTGTCCATAGATATAGCATTCCAAGTCTATGAAGGAAGTGTTTATGCCGTTGAGGTGAGTGAAGAGGCACTAGCGCTGATAAAAGCCAATAGAGAGCAATTGGGGGCCTGGAATTTAAAAATTGTTGCGGGTACCGCACCGGCAGCCTTGGTTGGGTTGCCTGCGCCAGACCGGGCGTTTATTGGTGGCTCCAAAGGTAATATGGCTGAAATTCTTAAGATCTTAATTGCCAAAAATCCGACCATTCGGATCGTAATAAACGCCATTACTCTGGAGACTTTGACAGAAGCCATGGAAAATTTAGACCGGCTGGGGTTTGAGGATATTGAAATCGTGCAGATTTCAGCGGCTCGGTCCAAAGAGCTGGGGAAATATCATATGATGATGGCGATGAATCCGGTCTTTATCATCAGTGGTCAAAAGGGAGCGGGCCGATGGAGCAACAATTAATACCAAGAATTATGATTGCGGCCACCGGAAGTGGTTGTGGAAAAACTACCATAACTTGCGGTTTGCTGCAAGCTTTTCTAAATAGAGGTAAAAAGCTGGCCTCCTTCAAGTGCGGACCGGACTATATCGATCCCATGTTCCATTCTGAAGTGTTAGGGATCAAGTCCCGTAATTTGGACTTGTTTTTTACCGAAGCCAACACCATAAAATATTTGCTGAGTAAAAATGCCCGGGGCAGCGAATTGGCAATCATAGAGGGGGTTATGGGATATTACGATGGCTTGGGAGCCAGGACTACGGCCTGCAGCTCATATGATTTAGCTCGCCAGACAGAAACCCCGGTGGTTTTGGTGGTGGACTGCAAAGGAATGTCGTTGTCCATTCTGGCGGTAATCAAAGGATTTATGGAAATGCGTCAGGATAATCAGGTGCGAGGGGTTATTTTAAATCGTATGTCACCGATGCTTTATGCCAATATGAAAGAACTGATTGAAGCAGAACTTGAGGTGCAAGTCTTGGGCTATTTGCCGGAGATGAAGGATAGTCAAATTGAGAGCCGACATCTGGGTTTAGTTACCGCCCAAGAGATCGGCAACTTAAAAGAAATTATAAATAGCTTGGCTGAGCAGATAGAGAAGTCCATCGACTTAAATAAAATTCTGCAAATTGCCGAGGAAGCAGTTCCCCTGGAGTATGATATTACCGCAAAACTTCAGCAAATAAAAAAGATTTCAACCGGGCCAATCAAAATAGCAGTTGCTATGGATAAAGCCTTTTGCTTCTACTATCAAGATAATTTAGATTTACTAACCGAATTAGGAGCTGAAATAATACCCTTTAGTCCTTTGGAAGACAGCGCATTGCCGGCAGGTATTCGTGGGATCATTATTGGTGGTGGTTACCCGGAATTGTACCTGGAACAACTTGCTGAAAACCAAAAGATGCTGCAAGAAATCCATCAGGTAATATCTCAAGGGATTCCGTGTATCGCAGAGTGCGGTGGATTCATGTATCTTCACCAATACATTAAGGATGAGCGAGGAATCCCCCATAAAATGGTTGGTGCCATCCAGGGGGAAAGCTTTCCAACCTATAAACTGTCGCGATTTGGCTATGTATCTTTACTAGCCAGGGATGATAATTTACTCTGTGAAAAAGAAATGGTTTTAAAAGGGCATGAATTCCATTATTGGGATAGTACCAATACCGGACATAGCTTTCATGCCGAAAAGCCTTCCCAAAAGGCCAATTGGGACTCAGTAATTGCCGGAAAAAATTTGTGGGCGGGCTTTCCTCATATCCACTTTTACCATGATTTAGGAATGGCCATTAGATTCTTAAAGCATTGTCTGACGAATTGTTATTAAAATTGGAAATTAAATTATATTTATGAACCAACAGAAATTGTTATAAATGCTTGACATTACCTTAACTTCAAGTAAAATAAAATTAAGGCAAATTATATTAGGCTGAATTTCATAAAAACTTCTTAGGTGCCCCAATACGGGGAGAATAGGGAAACCGGTTATATTCCGGTACGGACCCACCACTGTAAAGACGAGTTCTCGCTGATCCACTGGCGTATGCTGGGAAGGAGCGATCCGAACGTTAAAGTCTGAGTCAGGAGACCTGCCTAAGAAGAGAAGTCTTTCCATAGTATTGGAAAGAGGCGGCGATGACGGCAAAGTCCCACCACAACATTAGTTGTGG
Organism: uncultured Syntrophomonas sp.; assembly: GCA_964647245.1. GTDB lineage: Bacteria > Bacillota > Syntrophomonadia > Syntrophomonadales > Syntrophomonadaceae > PHAA01. Next base: position 10,399 of record CAZYJA010000022.1, read on the forward strand.
CGGGATTTTTTTTAGTAAAAAATTAAAATAGGAGGAGATTAATGATGACAACAATGAGCAAATCTAAGAAATTCCATGGCCTGGAGGATCTTAAAAAGGCTAACCGGCAAGAACTTGAGGCCGCCTTACAAGAGCTGGCGAGCGGAATTGTAACACTTGATCAACAGGCGATTGCTGGTATGCAAAAACGCTTGGATGCCAAGATCAAGCCACTCAGGAGTTTGGGTGTCCTGGAGGATATTGCCGAGCAACTGGCTGGAATCCTGCGCACTTCTCAACCGATAATTAAAGGGAAGGCAGTTCTCCTTATGGGCGGAGACCATGGAGTGGTAGCTGAAGGTGTCAGTGCTGCTCCCCAGGAAATCACCGCCCAAATGTTTTACAGCTACTTAAGAGGCGGGGCCGGAATCAATGTGTTGGCTCGCCACGGCGGAGCTGAACTTATTTGCACCGACATAGGCATTGCCCCTCCCCTGGATCCCCCGGAACTTATGGCTAATCGAGTCAAAAATGGTACCGGGAATATGGCCCATGGACCGGCCATGACCCAGCAGGAGGCCCTGCTCGCAATTCTAACCGGTGCCCAGGTTGCTGCCCGGGCCATTGACTCCGGAATTAATCTCCTGGCCACCGGCGAAGTTGGTATCGGTAATACCACTCCAAGTGCTGCTCTGGTGGCAGTATTCACGGGTCACTCGGTTGAGGAGGTTACCGGACGCGGTACTGGAGTAACGGACGAAGCCCTAAAACATAAACAAGAAATAATTAAACAGGCCATTGAGGTCAATAAGCCCGATCCTGCCAACCCGCTCGACACCCTCGCCAAAATCGGGGGGCTGGAAATTGCGGCATTGGTAGGTGTTATCCTCGAAGCTGCATATCAACAGGTACCGGTTATTCTCGACGGTATTATTTCAACTGCAGCCGCCCTAACCGCAGCTCAATTTGCCCCTTGGTCGGCTCTCTATATGATATCATCCCATAACTCCGAAGAATTGGGTCATCAGTTAGCCCTAAAAAAACTGGGCCTGAAGTTCAGGCTGGATTTTCATATGCGGCTAGGGGAAGGCACTGGCGCCGCGCTCATGTTTCCGATAATTGACGCAGCTCTCAAGATCGCCGATGAAATGGCTACCTTTGAAGCAGCCGGGGTTACCACCGGAGATTTCTAATCATGGAACTTGTTCGGGTAAAGAAGAAAAGCAAAATGAGGCCAGAGAAATACCAGGAGAATTAAAACTAGAACACCATAAAAACGGGGCGGATTTTACGCAGACCAATTCTGGGTGAGGATAGTAATTTAGAAGGTGGTGAAGAAAATATGAATGCTTTTTTGGTTGCTTTGGGTTTTCTGACTAGAATTCCGGTTCCCAGTGCGGGCGACAATTTTACTAGCCATAGTCTGAGTCGTTCAACCGTTTTCTTTCCGGTTGTGGGAGGAATCATAGGTGCCGTAAATGCTGGGTTATACTTGATTTTGGAACCATTTCTGCCCATGGCAGTTGTGGCTGTATTTTTAGTGGCAGTGCCGATATTTATAAGTGGGGGCATCCATTTTGATGGCTTATTAGATTCATGTGATGGTCTTTTTAGTGGGCGTTCCCGGGAACGCAGTCTTGAAATCATGCGCGATAGTCGGGTAGGTTCCATGGGGGTTATTGCGGGTATCCTCAATGTTATGCTGCGTTATAGTGTTTTAATCGAATTATCGGGATCGGTATTACCTTGGTTGCTTATTACTCAGGCAATAACCGGGCGTTGGGTTATGTCTCTGGCATTGCATTTATTTCCTTATGCCCGTAAAGAGGGGGGCCTGGGACAGAGCTTTGCTGAGGGAAAACAGATAACTTACGTTATTCTAAGCAGCCTCTTAGCAGTACTTGTTATCGGACTAGTCCATGGAGTTGCTGGCATCCTTATATCTTTAACCGTCGGAGGTTTATCACTTCTGCTGGCTATCTGGGTGGTGCGAAAGATTGGCGGATTAACGGGTGATGTTTATGGTGCTCTGAACGAGGTATCGGAAAATGTCTTCCTTTTGTTATGGCTGGTTGCATTGGTTAACTTGCCCATCCACCTATAAGCAGATGATTAATCATCGTAGTTGGATTGAGACCTCCTTACCAGAGCTAATGAGCGGAAGTAAAACTGGAATAGGAATATACTCATCTTTCGATTCAATCAGTAAAATACCCAATAGAATATTAATTGACTAAAATGGAGTTGAATGCAATGCAGGTAGCTCTGCTTCTAGTACTGGATAGTGATACATCGATGCGACGCACGAAAAAGAGGAGGGATGTAAATTGCTGCCCTACAGAGTAATATTGGTGAGACATGGGGAAACCTCTTGGAATCAGGAGCGCAGGTTTTTGGGGCATTCAAATCCCGGATTGAATGAGCAGGGAGAAATGCAGGCTCGGGCAGTTGCTCAACGATTACTTGCCGAGAAAATTGACAAAGTATTTAGCAGCGATATGTTACGAGCCCTGGAAACATCTCAGGAAATTGCCTGTTTACACAATGTGCCAATAAGAATAATGCCCTCCTTGCGAGAAATGAATTTTGGAGAGTGGGAAGGTCTCACATTTGCCGAGATTCAAACGCGTTACCCGGTACTAGTGAATAAATGGATAGCAGATCCTTTTGGAGTGAGACTACCTTTCGGTGAAACGGCTGAGGAAGTAAAGATTAGAGTGGTCGAGGCTTGGAATTCTATAGTACTTAGTGCTGCTGCTGAGGAGGCGGTGGTGATAGTTGCTCACGGAGGACCATTGCGTATGTTGTTGTGTCAGCTCACTGGCATAGATTCATCCAGGCAGTGGGAATTCAGCATTGGCCATGGACAAACGGTTGATTTGCGAAAAAAAGACGATATTTATTTAATCATGGATTAGCATTAATATGCAACCGGTTTATAAACTCACGGGATTGTAACCGGATTTACCATTTTATTGCCTGCAAAACAGCAACATGGTTAGCAATAATGCACCAAGAAACCCGTGGTTTGAGCCGTTGCATAAATGCATGCTATTCAAACTACAGAAGAAATAGTGATTTTCATTATGATTCAGGGGGCCAATAAGCCGACCACTCTGTCAAATTATTCAAAAGGTTATTTATATAGCAATCGGAAGACCCGTGATTGAGACGTTTTTACATTATAGGACACACCTCTGAGGGGAATGTTCCCATAATGACGTCGATTGAACGGGTCTTCCGATTAAATGAGCTATTGGCCTATTATAACGTTCTCAAAGGAATAGTGATTAACGCTATTCCTTTTTTTTATCAACTACCCACCCCCATAGGGGAGTATTGCCAACCAAATATGAACCCGTTGCAGATGTTCAACTAATGATGGAAGAATGCAATGGATAAATAATTAACAAATGTTGAAGCAATGCAACAGTTTCGTATTAGATAATAATTGTAAAACATGGATTTGGTCCGAGAATAAGCAAGCTTGGGGTGATAGGGATTGTCAATTGTATACTGGCATGAATGTTGCTTATATATATTAGTAGGATTCAAGACTGAGGTTAATTTTATTCAATTACACATAAATACCTTTAGGGTTTAGTATATGGCATTCAGATGCGTAATGCAATATCCAACTTGGTGTTGTCCTTTAATGGATAAGCGTAATTGAGCGTAGGCTCAGTCTACTATATTGCAGAAAGGAGTTGATAAATATGGCTACTGTAGCTAGCATTACTGTTGATGAATTTGGACAGATACTGATTCCATTAGAAATTAACCAGAAACTTAATTTGCAAAATAACGATTGGTTGAAAGTAAGTCTCAAATCAGATCATATAGTGATAGTTCCTTCGAGAGATGTACTCGATAATGAATTGCTTGAGGATCTAATTCGCGAAGGCATATTAATTGAACCACAATAGTTAATAAATATGGGAAAAAATGATGCTCCAATCCCCCATAGTGGTGATAAGGATAAAAGCAATAGTAACAATGGTTGAATAGGTATTTCGAGTAGATGGGACGAAAGAACATGGAAATCGAGATAACAACAAAAGCGGAGATAAAGGCAAGGATAGCCTGTCTCCAAGAAAAACTAACTGAGCAATCGTTAGATGGAACAATTATTTTGCTTAACAGTGATATGTTTTACTTTACCGGCACAGTACAAAAATCTTATTTGTTTGTGCCGGTAAGCGGTGAACCGGTGTTAATGATCAAAAAGAGCCTGAGCCGTGGCAGGAATGAGTCGGCCCTGAAAAATGTTGTTGCCATTCATAGTGCCAAGGAAATCCCAGGAATTTTGGCGACATTTGCTTATCATAATTTGAGCAAAATCGGATTAGAGCTGGATGTTTTACCGCTGAACCTTTATAAAACATACCAGACAATAATGCCCAATACCGAGTTTTGCGATATATCACCCGCGATTAAGGAAATTCGGGCCATTAAGTCACCATATGAAATAAAGCTTCTTCGGAATGCATTAGGGGTGATAGATAAAGCCCATTTGGCTGTGCCATCATTCTTACGTGAAGGAATGTTGGAGATTGAGGTAGCTGCACTGTTTGAAGCTGAAATGCGTAAACGCGGGTATAGCGGTTGGTGCAAGATGCGGGCATTTAATCAGGAACTGTTTTTAGGAAATGTGCTTACCGGAAGTTGTGGAGCTTATCCTAGCTTTTTTGATGGGCCAGTTGGTGGATCTGGTGTAGCTGCAAGCTCCCCCCATGGTGCTGGGTGGAAGAAAGTGCAACGGAATGAAGTTGTTTATATTGATTATACGTGTGTAATAAACGGTTATACCGGTGACCAAACCCGGATATTTTGTGTTGGCGAGCTTTCACCTCAGATGGTCAAGGCATTTAATGATTCCCTATTTATTGAATCAGAAATAATCAAAGCCATTAAACCGGGTACTCTCGCCGAGGTACCCTATATTCTGGCACTTAAATTGGCCGAGGAAATGGGTTATCACGACAATTTTATGGGTTATAAGGAAGATAGGGTTAAATTTATTGGCCATGGAATAGGCTTGGAACTTGACGAATTGCCTATATTAGCCAAGGGAATAAAAACACCCATAATGCCTGGAATGACCTTTGCCCTGGAACCCAAATTAGTATTTCCCGAAGGTGCCATTGGCACTGAAAACAGTTTTGTTATGACTGAGAATGGACCTGAATATCTGAGCATTACACCCGAAGTTATTACCTATTTATAATGCTATAGAGCGGTCAACTTGCCTCTTTAGGCAATGAACAGTATTTATAATAATCCATCTTCCTATTTCATATATTAGGAAAGTTATAGGTTGGTAAAACGCTATTGCCAGGGGAATTAGGGAGCCAATATTTTGTATATTTAAATACCTGAATTTGAAAGTCTTGGCACCTAAAAATGTGATGAAAGGGGGGTGATAAGGTTTTTCCTTATTCTGCTTTATGGTTAAGAAAAAACCTAAAGTGGAGAAATTGAACTTATAGAGAGAAAAGAGGAGGAGGAGAGTTATGGGAGCACCCAAAATAATTACTCTACAAGAAGCTACTGCTTTGATCCAAGACGGCGATTGCTTGGCATTCAGCGGTTTTACAATCTGGAGACGACCGGTAGCCATGTGCTATGAAATGCTTCGCCAGGGCAAGAAAGACTTGCACCTTTTTGAGGTACAGGGAGGATTCCACAGCGAGGTGCTGGTTGGAGGAGGAGCTGTAAAACTATGGGAAGGGAGTTGGATGGGCCAGGAAATGCTTGGCAAAACTGGTCCCAACCTATCTAGAAAACAAGTTGGTAAAGATGTAATTGTTGACGACTATAGTCATGGTCATGCAGTAGCCCGAATTCAGGCTGGTGCTATAAATGTACCATTCTTCCCCACCGCCCTGGCAATGGGTACTGATATTTTAAACCCAGCTTATGATGGCTTCGCCAATGCCGGGTTACGGGATGGGTCCCATCCCAAAATTGCCAAGGAAAAATACCAAGTAATTAAAGATCCCTTTTATGAAATGGGCGAATTATTATTAATGCCCGCGATCAAGCCTAATTGGGGATTAGTTTATGCACCCATGGTCGGTGATGAAGGGACCGTGCGGGTCCTGGCCCAGGGGTATAATGATCAGGACGTTATAAAAGCCTGTGATAAGATTATTGTGATTTGTGAAGAAATTGTACCTGATGAATATCTTCGTCGGGAACCTACCCAGAATTTGGCCACCGGATATGAAATTGACTACATAGTCGTATGTCCATGGGCGGCCCATCCCACCGGCTCTCAGTACTATTATGACACCGATGCTGATTTCCTGTTAGGTTTCAATAAGAGCACCAAGACCCAAGATGGTTTCGATAAATTTGCCGAGGAGTATATTTATGGGGTTAAAGACCACTATGAATACCTGGACAAATTGGGAGTCAAGCGTCTGGAAACACTAAGAGCCAGCCAGGCTACAGGATACTCCAGTCGGGTGAAAAGGGGGACGAGATAAATGGCTGCAAGCAATGAATACGCAAAGGTAGGAGAATATAAAGGTATGGACCTGCTGGCTGCGGCGGCTGCCAGAGAAGTATGCGATGGTGACGTTGTTTTTGCTGGTACCGGACTACCTATGCTGGCTATTGGCCTGGCTCAGAAAGAACATGCCCCCACCGCAGCGTGTATTTACGAAGCAGGCAGTATTGATGGCCGACCTATAGCTATCCCCACATCTGTAGGTGATGCCCGCTGCGCTTATCAGGCCGCCAAAGCTGGTGGATTATATGAAGCCTTCTACGGTCAATTACATTCAGGCTATGTTGATCTGGGATTCCTGGGCGGAGCTGAAATAGATAAATACGGAAGCCTTAACACTACTTATGTCGGTACTCCATTGAATCCGAAAACTAGATTTACCGGCAGTGGTGGTAACGCCGATATTCTTTCTTTTGCCAAAAGGACGGTATTAATAATGGTACAAGAAAAACGCCGTTTCACTGATGAATTAGAATATGTAACTTCTCCTGGCTGGAGAGTTAGAAAATGGCCCAGTGGCGAGTATGTAACCAAGCAAGAACTCTATGGCAAGTTTTTCTATGGTGGACCTTCGGCTTGTATCACTAATATGGCGGTATTCAGATTTGGTGCGGACGGCATTATGTACTTGGATACAGTACATCCTGGTTATAGTGTCGAAGAAGTTAAAAATAATGTGGACTTTGATCTGAATATAGCTAGATGTAGTGGCGAAACCAAACCCCCTACCTATAGACAACTGGAAATCCTCTATAAAGAGGTTGATCCCGAAGGTATTTTCCTGCCCTAGTGCGAAATTTTAGGGATTATTTAATCAAATTAAGAAATCACTGCGTTGCTGAGTTGGGATGATCCTCTTACCTTAGAAATACTAGCTATAGAAAGGTTCCTGGTATTATGGGCAGGGGATATACCGATTATGGATCAAACACGATTCCCAGCTGATAGCTATAAGCTTCGGCTGGGTTTCTCTCTTATACAAATAATTGGCAGGGGGAATAGCTTGATTAATTCCCTCGATAACACTAAAATAAATTCAGTAGCAAATATTGTTATAAAAAGTAAAATAATAGGGGGGAATAGGGGATTATGCAAGATTTACACTGGGAATGCAGGACCTGTGAAGCATGTGGAGTATGTGCCAGAACCGAAGAACAATGTGAAATATACACCGAGTACTATGGAGTTGGGGAAAGTCAAGCAGCTGAGCAGCAGATGTCTGCCAGTACGATTGCTTATCAATCAGTAACTGCCCCAACCCTAACAACTAACCGCGGGCTAATTAACTGGTTAACCGGGCAGATCGTAAAAGTAGTCCGGTGCGATACGATGGTTCAGCTTACCATTCAGGTAGGGGAGAACTATATAAGTTCAATTATACCGGTTAAAGACTTTGAGGCTGCCGGGAAAAATGAAGGGGATACTGTTACTACCGTTTTTAAAGCGGCTAATGTAAAAATTATGCTCTAAAACAGTAAACTATTTTTTACAAGGGCATAATGCCAAGTGAAAAAGGTTTTAGATTTTC
>CAZYJA010000023.1:0-17503 GCA_964647245.1 uncultured Syntrophomonas sp.
AGGTTTTCAAAATCTCGGACTCTGACCAGGGTTTTGTTATCTACAATCATTCCCGTCACAATGATTCGCTGACCATCTCGCTCCACATAAGCTTGCCGGGAGACTTCATCCCAACCAACAGTTTCGCCCATTGACTCGGCTATCAGGCGCAAAGGGAGATATGTCTGGTTGTTTTCCAGGCGGACTTCAATGCTTCCGCCGGTGACCCTTAATCCTTGGTTAAAAGAATACATGTCATTATCTACCCACACCTTCATTTGCTTGGGCATACGGCTTTGGAAATCTTGCAAGCTAGTCATCTTGCCGCTAGGGGCAGCGACCTGAACCGCGGACTTGACTTTAAGAGTTTGCTCAGTTTTGAGGGTAAACTCCAACACCTCGCCAGGAGTGCCGGCCGCAACATGAATGTGAAGATTGCTGGTCATGTCGTAGGTCTGGGAATCCCTTGCTTCAATCGTCGAGACAAATTCTGAATCGTTTATAGTTTGAGCCAGGTCTTTTTCAGCCGCCGTGGCCATTTCTTCAATATTATTTAAATACTTATCCCGGTTTTGGTTTACCGTCTTAACCATCATGTCAATGCCAGGATGCGCCTGGGCTTTTATATTGGCAGGCAACCCCAGACCGGCGAGATCATCGGGAGTTAGGCTGTTTATGAAGGTCTTCAGAACCGGAGCTAGTTTATCTATGTTCTTAACGGTATAGACCGCCATCGGTTTGAAGATCTCAATAGAGTCGGCCCCGCGGAGGGTAAAGGTATATTCACGGTTGTTTTTGGTTATCAGGTTGCTTTGGTATTGGTCATAAACCTTATTTACCAGTCCGTCAAACAGCCTCTGCATAATTAGCTGTTGTTGGGTGGATTTTTGCAGGAAGTTATCGGTCTGGCCCTGGGGACTGCCAGGAGGCATCATAGCCTCTATATCTTGATTGGTAACAGTCAAGTATTGTACATCCCCCCAAAGACGGTCCAGTTCTTGGCTGGCCTCGGCGTCTCCAAGAGTTTTCAGATAATTGATCATATCATCGACTTTGATGTAGAGGATATCTTGATTGTAGATTATGGATCCGAGAGCAGTCTTTTCACCAGTTATAATGTCGACGATAGTCAGATCATAGTGAAACACACCCCGGTTTAGATCAGCCTTAACCGAATAGTCTATTCGATGTTGGTTAACTGCCTTGATAAGCATTTCTTTAGTGAGGAATGTTTCTTCTGCAAACATGCTAGCGGGTAGTTGGGTAAGAGTTAATTCAATACTGCCATTGTCCTCATAGACTTTTTGTTGGCTGGCAGTCATCATTAGATTGTAGTATTCCTTTTCGGTGGGGCTACAACCAGTTAACATCCCCATTGCCAGCATTAGAATCAGAACCAGGGCAACCCATTTTTTGTAAAACACTTCTGAACTCCTCCTTTTTTCATTTCCAAACAGAATACGTATTTCAAGATATATAAACTACTATCATTACTATTCAACAGCATGAGGGAATATCTAAGTTGTAAAACGATTGCCAATAAGTGGTAGTAGGCCACTCGTGTATCCAATATACATAATATTCCTCAATTAGCAGTATAGCAGATTGAGGGGTCATGTGATCATTTAATTGATATAAATTAGTTTTCGATCAAGTAGCAGATTGCGGTTGTTGGTTGGACAATTTTTATATCGAGTTAGGGCAAGGTAGAACAGTGATTCAATAATACTGGCTGTCTATGGATATTTACCCTGCAATCAATTAGTATAATCTCTATAAGGTGTACTGATGTGAGGGGGAAGATTGTTTTGAGTCGCAATTATTTATTTGGTTTGTTGTTTTTCGCCGCACTTGTGCTGCTTTGGTCGGGATATCGCTCAGGTGACGAACATACCTTATCCACGCAAGTGTTGCCAGCTATCATAGTGTTATTTGTTTTATTGGTTAAGCTTAGGAAATAGACTATGCTGCTTTGGGGGCACCCCAGCCGCCTGCTTTTATGAAGAGATATAGTGCCATGGGTGTTCATCTTAGCCCTTTGGTTATCGCTGGCCAAACGGATAATCTATCTAAGCTTCAACAGCCGTATCTTCCAATTTAGTAAAAATCCCCCCCTCCATTTATGATGACTACATCTATTACCCTTGAATACTTTCACTCTGTCTTGCCAATAAATCAATTTTCATCCTAATTTCGGAGAGAAAAGGCTATAATATAGCATATTAATATAGGAAAAGGAACCTGATACATATGAATCTTCTGGCATTGGATAGGGTCGGTAAAACTTTCGGGGATAAAGTGCTCATGGAAGATATTTCCCTGGGAATTGAAGAGGGTGAAAAGATAGGGCTGTTAGGCATAAACGGCTCGGGAAAGTCGACCCTGTTAAAGCTGATTGCCGGGCTGGAAGAGCCTGATCGGGGCCAGATCGTCCGGAACCGACACCTGCGGATCGAGTATCTTCCCCAAAGCCCTTCGTTTTGTCCCGAGTCAACGGTTCTGGAGACGGCCCTGAAAGGGGTTGCCCCGAGCCCGGGCATGGATGAATGGACCCTGGAAAGTGAAGCCAAGGCGATACTTACCCGTCTCGGCATTGAAGATTTTGCGGCCAGGATGAATGAACTTTCCGGTGGACAAAGCAAAAGGGTGGCTATGGCCCGTGCCTTGATTAATCCTTCAGATCTGCTTATTATGGACGAACCTACCAATCATTTGGATAATCAGGCTATTGACTGGCTGGAAAGATACCTGCAGCGATTTAAAGGAGCCTTACTTATGGTTACCCATGATCGCTATTTTCTGGAAAGAGTCAGCCGGCGCATTATAGAATTAGAGCAAGGTCAGCTGTACAGTTATCCTGGCAACTATAGCATTTACCTGGAGCGAAAATTAGAGCGGGAAGACATGGAAGCAGCCCAGGCTAATAAGCAACAAACACTCTTACGCAAAGAACTGGCCTGGATTCGTAAGGGCGCCCGAGCTCGCAGTACCAAACAAAAAGCCCGGATAGAGCGCTTTGAAAAGCTGCAGGAGGAGCAACCGCGGGCCGCAGGCGGGAACCTGCAAATATCATCAACGGCCAGTCGTTTAGGTAAGAAGACAATTATTCTCCAGGATATCTCCCATAGTTATGGAGCCCAGCCTATTATTGATCACTATTCCTGTATTCTGGCCCGAGATGAGCGCCTGGGGTTAGTGGGGCCGAATGGGATAGGTAAATCTACTCTGTTGCGCATTATGAGCGGTGAAATGATCCCTGATCAGGGCAGCGTTGAGATCGGCACTACGGTTAAGATAGGCTATTTCCCCCAGGAAAGCATTGGCCTGCCCGATGAAATGAGAGTAATTGACTATATTCGTGAGGTGGGTGAGTATCTTCAAGCTGGTAAAAAGCTGTTGAGTGCTGCGCAAATGCTGGAGACCTTTTTATTTTCACCGGCCTCCCAATGGACAACCTTACAGAAACTATCCGGAGGCGAAAAAAGAAGGCTGCACTTGTTACGGATATTGATGGGAGCCCCTAATGTGCTCTTGCTGGATGAGCCCGGCAATGATTTGGATATTGAGACTCTGACCATTTTAGAAGATTACCTGGACGATTTCCCCGGTGCTGTGGTTGCAGTTTCGCACGATCGTTATTTTTTGGACCGAATTACCGAGAAGATACTGGCCTTTGAAGATGGAGGCCAGCTCGCCGAGTACCCGGGTAATTACTCTGATTACCTGCTTAATTCGGCTGTCAAGCCGAGTGAGACAAGAGCGAGACTAGGAAACGATTCTAATTTCAAGGCCCGGGAAACCAGCCAAGGCCAATCAACAGAACCATCCACTGGTTTGGGCAAGGCTAAGCTGCTGAAATTTTCGTTCAAAGAACAGAAGGAGTTTGCAGAGATTGATGATAAAATTGCGGCGGTGGAGGATGAACTAAAAGACTTGGAGGTTAGGATCGATCAAGCCGCCAGCGATTATTTGCTGTTAGACAAATTAACTAAGATCCGGCAGGAAGTTCTGGAGCGCCAGGAATATCTTCTCGAACGATGGACGTATTTAAATGAGCTGGCCGAAGAGATTGCTAAACAAGGAATCCGTAATTAGACCGGTGTAAAAATGGGTGGGCAAATGGAGGCGATACATTGGATTATTTTGGGCAGGGCTTGTTATTGGGTTTGGCCTATGTAGCACCCATCGGAGTTCAGAACTTATACGTTATAAATGCTGCCGTGCTGCAGGGAGGCAAGAGAGCTCTCGAAGTTGCCCTGGCAACTATTGTTTTTGATATATCGTTAGCCCTGGCCTGTTTTTGGGGAGTAGGTATTTTGCTGGATGCCTTCCCGCTATTCAAAGGGATTACTCTTGGCGTGGGAAGCATAGCGGTTATCACCATAGGCATTATGTTGATTCGGGCCCATCCGCAAATAGCCAGTGCTACCGTCAATGTCGCTGCAGAAGGGCATTCTCGATTAAGAATAATTGCAACCTGTTTCGCGATCACCTGGTTTAACCCCCAGGCAATTATTGATGGTTCATTATTATTGGGGGGATTTCGGGCCTCCTTGCCAAATGGAATGACTAATTACTTTATCCTGGGTGTTTGCATGGCATCTATTACCTGGTTCTTATCCTTGGTTACCATTACAACCAAGTTTCGCCATCAGTTTAGCGTTGGGGCATTGAAGAGAATAAACATCTTATGTGGTTCAATTATCCTAATCTATGGGTTGAAATTGGGATATGCATTCATTGAGTATCTGGAATAGTTCTTCTCCCATAAAAGTTTTTACAATATAAAAGCCAGGACCTGCTTAAGCGAGCCCCAAGGCCAAGCGCAAAGCAATCGGAAGGCCCGTGATTTGAGGCACGGGCCTTCCGTAATAACGCAGCTATTGACCTTTTTTGACGATCTCAGACCGGGAAAACTCCCGGTCTAGAACATATACTGTAGGTATTTTGGTAAACTGTTAACGAATTTCGGTAGGAACAAATGCATCAATTAAACCAATAGCAAACGCTGCTAAAAGACTTCCTATGAGAGTAACACTAAGATAGCTCGGGATGGCAAACTGAGCCAGATAGATTACCACTGCTGCAATCACAAAGCCAACAAAACCTCGACTACGCGGTGATACCTTGTCCCCAAGCACTTTCTCAATCAGGAATCCCATAATAGCAATAACCAAAGCCGCTACTAGTGCGCCCCATAAACCTGAGACCTCGATACCTGGGAGAATATACCCTACTACCATAAGAACCACGGCAGAAACAACAAAACGTACGGCAGCCTGTAACATTTTGATCACCTCCTTTTCCTAGTTTAATAATTGTTGCTGTTACTATAGATTCCCAAAAATAAAATTAATTATTCTTATCTGCGATTTGTAGACAACAACCGGGACCAGATTTATAAAAATAAATTGACTCCAGTTAAATCTAGCGCAACAACTATCAAGGCAAAGGAAAAGGGCCATTTACTCCCTACAGCCCATTGACCAGGTCAAATGCCTGGTGAACGGCATTTATTAGTTTACCCGGGCTGCAAGCGTCTCCCAGGAGATATACATCCTTCATTTGATTTTTCAATTCGTAATGGAGTCGATCATTGGAAACACTGCCAATGGCCAAAACCACCGTATCAGCTTTGAGCTGATGTTCCTCATCATCCCTGACTACTTTTATATGATTGTGAGCAACGGATGTTACCTTAACCCCAGTAATTGTCTCCACCCCCAGGGTTCGCATATGTTTTAGGGTTCCCCAGCGGAGGCCGCGGCCCATGTCGGTTGCCAGATTATCTTGCATTTCAACCAGCTTGACCCGCAATGATCCCTGGGTTAGCAGCTGATAAAGGATATCGGGGGTCTCCACCTGGTTTAGCATCATAAATTTTAGGCTTTCGGAGTCCAGAGTTCCTTTTTCAGCCAGGAAAAGGGCGGTTTCACATCCTACCGAGCCTCCTCCTACCACAACTATATCCGGTCCCTGTATGGGTGCTCCGTTCAAGACATCCCAGGCACTTAAAATCTGGGCCCCTGCTTGCGCACAAAAAGACAGCTGGCGGGGGAGAGCTCCGGTGGCGATTATTATTACGTCAAAAGCTTCAGATTTTACCGATTCTGAGTCGGCAGTTCGATTAAAAACTATTTCTACCCCCAGCCGAGCCAGTTCCTGTTCATAGAAATCCAGCAGAGATTTAAATTCTTGCTTACCCGGAGGCACCAGCGCGATATTCCATTGCCCGCCTATCCGACAGGCTTTTTCCCAGATAGTTACCTGATGTCCTTTTAAGGCGGCTATTCGGGCCGCTTCCAGTCCGGCTGGTCCAGATCCGACTATAAGGAACCTTTTGGCCGTAGGGGATGTTATGATTTGTTGCTCCTCTTTGCCGCATTGTGGGTTTACTGCACATTGTACTCCCTGGCCCCTAAAAAGATTATCAAGACAGGTCATACAGGCTATACATTGGCGAATAGGCTTTTTCTGCCGGGCTTTGCTCCCCCATTGGGGGTCGGCTAAAAATCCCCGGGCTACTGTGATTAAATCAGCCTGACCATTCTGCAATATGTTTTCGGCCAGATCGGGATTATTGATACGATTGGAAGCAACTACCGGAATCTTGATGTGGTCCTTAATCTTAGCTGCCAGGTAGGCGTAGTTGCCCCGGGGGACTTCCGCCGGTATTTGGGGTATGAGAGATTCATGCCAGCCGCCGGTTACATTTAAGATGTTTACCGAAGCCTTTTCAAGTTCCTTAGCGACTATACACATCTCCTGCCAGCCATTGCCGCCTTGCATAAAGTCGCTGCCGCCCAGGCGCACTCCGATGGGGAAGTCTGCTCCCACCGCCTGGCGAATCGCGGCTATTACTTCCAATGGAAAGCGCATCCGGTTTTCTATAGATCCCCCGTACTCATCGTGGCGGTGGTTGGTAAGCGGGGAAAGGAACTGGCTGGCCAGGTAGCCCGCACTCATAATGAATTCCACCAGCTGATAGCCGGCAGTCTGGGCTCTGAGGGCGGCTGCGGCAAAATTACCAACTATTTGCTGTATTTCCGGCACACTCAATTCCTTCGGGGTATACCTGGTTAGTTTGGAAGGAATGGGGGAAGGGGCCACCACTTCTTGGCCTTCCAGAAAGCCAAAGGAATAGCGTCCGGAATGGAAAAGCTGCAGCCCAATACCGGCTCCAGCGTCTTTAACCGCACTGGTGAGCCTTTTGTGACCGGCCAGGAGCTGGTCATCATGGATTGATATAAAACCTCGCCGGACAGTAGGAGGTTCCACTGTCGCTCCACCTATCATTATCAATCCCGCTTCTCCCCGAGCACGTTCTACATAGAAATCCATGATGCGCTGGTTAATTTCGCCTTCCTGGGCCCATCCGAGATTCATGGCTGACATCACAATCCGATTTTTTAAAGATAGATTAGCAATCTTAATCGGTTCAAATAACATGTAATTTCAACTCCTTATATAGGTGGATATGCTTGTTCGTGAGGATATTTCCCCTCACGTTTTGTGGAACTAATATTAATACTACCACAGCCGAAATATTTGGGCATATTAAATTAGTATATTTTGGTTCTGGGCAAGTGGGGGAGCAAGAACCGTCACCACTTGCTCCCTATTATATGGTAGTAAGGCTTGACAAATAGTGAAAAAGGTGTAATAATTTAGTTTCGTTACAGCATTACCCAGGGAACTTAAGACAAAGTGCTCCTGTTTTTAATGGACAGGGGCTTTTTATTTTTTATAAGAAAGGAGGACATTATTATGATACTTGAATTACTAATTATATTTACGCTTTATACAATTACAACATGTCTAGGCAATCTCAAGAGCGTCTTTTTAAGTCAACAGGCTATAAAACCAGTATACTTAACCACATTTATCGATGCAGTTATATTTACTTATGCTTTTAAATTAATTGTAAATTCCAGCGGTTACGGATTTGTATTAGCTTTTGCTCTGGGTCGTATTTTTGGAGTGTTTCTGGCTGACAAGCTAGAAAAGAAATTGGCAATAGGTTTACTTGAAGTAAATATATATAAACACCCTGAACCAGGCAAGATTCTGGCAGATAAATTAAGGGGTATCGGATACTCAGTAACTACAACCATTGGCTATGGGTTCGAAGGCAAACATAGGCTGATTTTAACCGTAATTTTACCCCGTAAACAGTTTACTGAATTACAAGAGATCATTGAAGAAGATGGAACCGCCAATATGTCAGTAAAAACTATTACTAAAACCTATGGTAAAGTCGGCAGCCAAACTATGATTGCGGGAAACAACTAAGAATACTTTAAGCGATTATTAGAGCCATTAGACCGGAAACACGGGAATGAATCCTATGTTTTCGGTTTTTACATTTTAACTATATTATTTTTATTGATGTGCCTTAAGCACTTATTTAATTGTGGATTGGTTAGAGGTTGGAAATTAATAATGATTATGGTGGATTAGAAAAGATATTTTAGAAAAGTTGGCTGCCCCCGCCGTACAAGTTTCAGCCTGTCGATCAATTATTCGGCAGGCTGTTTTTGGACAGGGTTGCTTCCAACAATAATTGTAGAAAAGTACAAAATAGGGTTGCTATAACCCTTGAAACGCAGTATTATATAAACATATTAAAGTGTATCAATTTCATCCACTTTAAGAAATGGAGCTGGGTTCGATGCAAATAACCAGACAAACCGAATATGCGATAAAGACTCTAATTGAGTTAGCTGAAGTTCCCTATGGGCAATTGATTTCCAATAAGGTAATTTCGCAACGCCATGATATTCCAGAGGATTTTTTGCACAAGACAGTACAAATGCTGGCTCGAGCAGGTCTGGTTGCTACTCAGCGGGGAGTTCAAGGTGGGGTAAGATTGGGGCGCCCCCTGGAAGAGATCACGATTGCCGATGTAATGGAGGCTGTGGAGGGACCTTTCGCACTTAATGTATGTTTGGGTTCCGGGTATCATTGTGTGAACTTGAAGACCTGTCCGATCCGAAAAGCGCTTTCCAGTGCTCAAAACGCAATGATCCAGGAATTAAGAAAAAAAAGTCTGGCTGAAATTGCAGCCGAAGGGAAGGGGGTAGAGAAGTAAGACGAGATTTATTTTTTTGCCTTTAAAGTGGATATAACTAATCCATAATATCCTGATAATCGGGGATGGAAACACTCGCAATGGGAAAAATAATTCCGAGCCCGGTTAGTACCAAGTCATCGGGTTATAAATTCATACCGAAACAATAAGGAGGAAAAAAGATGTTTTGTAATCAGTGTGAACAAACTTCCAAAGGTATCGGATGTACTACGATGGGAGTATGTGGCAAGAAGCCGGACGTAGCTGCATTGTTAGACCTACTTAGCTATTCGATCAGTCAACTTTCGGTGGTTGCCGGGCAGGCGCGTCAAAAGGGAATTATCGACTCTGCCATAGGCAGGTTAACCACTGATATGCTTTTTGTGACCCTAACCAATGTAAATTTTGACCCGGAAGCATTGGCGAAGCATATTAATTTAGTAGCCGAGCAGACTTCCCAACTAATTAAAAAGGCAGATTTAAGTCCCAGTCTCAATCTTAAGCTGGCTTCCGACCTGCCCGGACTTATCAAGCAGGGTGAGGAGTATGGATACCCGGGCAGCAAGGAAACTGACCCGGACATTCGTTCCTTGAAAGAGATTTTGCTATATGGCATTAGAGGTTTGGCCGCTTATGCATCACACGCTGCCATTTTGGGGCAGGAGGATGAGGCGGTATATACATTTGTTCATGAAGCAATGGCCAGTCTGATTGGGGAAGCCAGGTCCATGGATGAATGGGTGGGAATGGTCTTAAAATGCGGTACGATAAACCTTAGGGCAATGGAATTATTGGATGCTGGTAACACTACCAGTTTTGGGCATCCTGAACCAAGTCAGGTTAAGCTGGGGCATCTTAAGGGTAAGTGCATACTGGTATCTGGGCATGATCTGGAGGATCTAAAAAAATTACTGGAGCAGGCTGAAGGTAAGGGAATCAACGTCTATACCCATGGAGAGATGTTACCTGCCCTGGGTTACCCCGGATTAAAAAAATTCCCTCATTTAGTCGGACATTACGGTACTGCCTGGCAGAATCAGAAGAAGGAATTCGCAGCTTTTCCGGGACCAATTCTAATGACGACTAACTGTATTCAGGAGCCCAATGTAAGCTATATGGCGAGCATTTTTACCACTGGGCAAGTTGGCTGGCCGGGAGTAACTCACCTCACTAATGATGATTATGGTAAAATTATTGAGAAGGCTTTGGAAATGCCCGGTTTCACCGAGGATGAGGATAAAGGTGCGGTATTGACTGGTTTCGCGAGAAATGCAGTTTTAGGGGTAGCGGATAAGGTGGTTGAGGCAGTTAAAAGTGGTGCAATCAAACGTTTTGTGCTGGTCGGAGGCTGTGATGGTGCGAAACCAGGCCGTAATTACTTTAGTGAGCTGGTTGATAAGCTGCCCAATGATACTATAATTCTTACCCTGGCCTGTGGCAAATTCCGGTTTTTTGATCACCAGCTGGGCGATATCGGAGGTATTCCCCGGCTCTTGGACATCGGACAGTGCAATGATGCCTATTCGGCTGTCCAAATAGCTGTAGCTCTGGCCAATGCCTTTGAGTGTGAGGTTAATGATTTGCCGCTATCCATGGTATTGTCATGGTATGAACAAAAAGCGGTGTCTATTTTGCTGACCCTTTTATCCCTGGGAATAAAAAATATCCGCCTGGGACCTAGTCTGCCAGCCTTTATCACCCCTAATGTATTACAGGTGCTGGTTGAGAACTTTGACATTAAACCCATTGGTACAGTTGAGGAAGATTTAGCGGCTATTTTAGCTTAATAACGAATTGGGGGGTTGACACATGGTTAAAGCCACCAAAATAGATCTTGATCAATACCTGGGACATACCATTAGCCCTATTAACTTTATTGATTATCAGGAGGGTTCGGTAGTTAGCCGGACTCTGGTGCAGCAGCCAACCGGTACGGTGACCCTATTCGCTTTTGCTCAGGGTCAGGGGTTAAGTGAGCACAGTGCACCGTTCGATGCCATAGTGGTAGTTCTCGAAGGTAAAGCGGAAATTACGATTGCCGGCCGACCCAATATAGTGGGTGCAGGGGAAATGATTATCATGCCTGCCAATCAGCCGCATGCGTTGAATGCGGTGGAGGACTTTAAGATGCTGCTGATAATGATTAAGTCGTAAGATTGGTTGGGCTAAAAGGGGAGCAGGGGAAGATGAGTGATTTAAACTGGAGAGATGACGCGGTCCAGGAGCTAAAAAAGGTCCCCAGTTTTGTCCGGGGGATGGCCCGGCGGGCGGTGGAGAGTTATGTTAAGGGCATTGGACAGAGTGAAGTTACCGTTGAAGATGTCAGAGCGGCTCGCGACAAGCACATAAAATTTGCCGAGGATGATAAAGCCAGCGAGAAGAAAAAGACCAGGATTGCCATAGTAAGATGCGAGATTGTATCTGAGGTTTGTCCTGGGGTAGCCTGTTTCAAGGCCTTTAACACTCGCCACTCCCATTTTCAAAATTATAATGATGACTGTGAAATTATTGGATTCTTTACCTGTGGGGGGTGTTCCGGACGCAGGGTATCGAGATTAGTTGACAAATTGGTGGATCATGGACTCGATGTGGTGCATCTGTCCTCCTGTATGATGCTGGAGGGTGAGTACCCTAAGTGTCCGCATCGGCAACAAATAAGAGCCAATATTGAAGCCAAAGGTATCCGGGTGATTGAGGGTACGCATCACTGATAACTAATAGAAAATGTAGCCAGGTATCCGGAGATGCTTTAGCTTGGAAAGCGGGGATAACAAACATGACCAAAAGAAGCATTATTCATATAGACGAAGAACTGTGCAACGGCTGTGGGAATTGTATTTCCCCCTGTGCCGAAGGAGCGTTGGAATTATTAGACGGAAAAGCCAAGGTGATTAAAGATGAGCTTTGCGATGGGGCTGGGTTTTGTTTGGGGGTATGTCCGGTTGGCGCCTTGAAGTTGGAAGAAAGGGACGCGGAGCAATTTTCCGAACAAGCGGTAGAAGCAATGAACCTTAAAAGGGTGGCTAAATATATCCCCCAGGTATGTAACTTCTGCCGAACTACCGAGGATGATGCTTACCTGGTGCCGGTCAAGCATAAAGGCCAGTCAATATGGACCTGTACGCATTGTTTGCCCCGACTTATTCATGGGTAACCAGGTTCATTAAAGCTGCCGGTAAAAACTGCTGCTTGATGCTAAGAAATATGCCAATGTAAACCAGGTCTATTCCATCATAGAGTAGACCTGGTTTTAACGCTCTAGGGGATAAAAATTTTGGATTCGCAAGGTAGGATATGGTTGGCATGGGGCTCTGCCTGACAATCGGCAGATAGTAAGCCGATTACTTTATAGTCGGTGGGGAAGGCCAGGGGGGGGATATTATCCAGGTCAAAATACCCCGCCGCGGACAGGTCATCCCGGGCTTCCATCTCGCCGCCGCATATGCGGGTCAGAAACCAGATGCCGACGCTATGGCAGTCAGGATTGTGAAAATTGGACTGCACTGTATATACCCGCAAGACATCGATATCCAGGTTGGTCTCCTCTTTGAACTCCCGTTTAATTCCTTCATATACATCCTCATGGTATTCGAGGTAACCGCAGGGAATACACCATAAATCGTGGTATATGCCGCCTTTTCTGCGCCCCAGCAATATTTGCCGGTCCTCATTCAGGACTATGGCAGCCACTCCTACCACGGGATTTTCATAAAATATGTAGGAGCAGGCCAGACAGGTCAGGCGCAGCAATTCCTGGTCTGAGCGGTATTCGAGTCTGCCTCCGCATTTAGGGCAGAAATTAAATCTCTGTTTCATTTTCATCAAAACATTTCACCCCCAGTGTATTGGTAACTTTATCTGATTTAACTAAAACTGTAAGCCAGGATATATGCAGCGTCAATAGGTTTTGCTATATGTTTATTAATACTCGCCTGTTCATTCCCTAACTCACTTTAAGTCAAGCGGCTCCAGTAGTCCGGAAAGCGCCGGGCCAGCATATTTTTCACCATCAAGGCTTCTTCCATGCCCATAGCCAGACTGGCACCAGCATAGAAAAGCACGCCCACCGCAACGGCCACGGCTACTGCTATCAATTCCTCTAGCCGAACACTGAGACTGAGTCCACTTAAAAGGAGGTAGACCGTAGTCTTAACCACCACATACATAAGAGCTGAAATTATAAGGGAGAGTCCCAGGCTGGTTAAGATTTTCCGGCTATCCATGTCCCCCAGGCGCAGCCGTAGAATAAAGGTTAATAGCAGCATGTTGAAAATTCCTGCCAAGGCATAGGCTAAGGCTAATCCCAGATGACTGAAGGGTCCTACCAGATAAAAAGAGAGCATAATATTCAGGACAATGGTTGCTATAGCTGCACTTACTGGCGTTACCGTGTCTTGCAGGGCATAGTAAACGCGGTTCAATACCAGTAGGGCTGAGTATGCGCAAAGGCCCAGGGAATAGTAAAGAAGAGCCTGGGAGGTAGCCAGAGTGTGGGCCGGGGTGAAGCTTTGCCACTCAAACATGAGGCGTATGGTAGGCTCGCCGATAGCTAACAGCCCAGCCGTAGAGGGCAGGGTAACAAAGAAAATGCCCCGTAATCCCAGAGACAGGGTGCGTTTGAAATCATTATATTCGCCCCGGGCGGCCTGCATCGTTAGGGTGGGAAATATTGCCATGGCAATCGACATGGCGAAGATCCCCAGGGGCAGCTGCATAATCCGCTGGGCTATACTAAGCGCAGTAATACTGCCAGGAGCCAGCCCGGAAGCCAGGTATTGGCTGATAAAAAGATTGAACTGACTAACTGACAGACCGATCAGTACCGGGATAGTTAAAATGGCGATCTGTCTAAAACCCTCGTTTTTATAATCCAGGGAAGGGTAATATTTAAGGCCCACCCTAATCAAAGCCGGCAGCTGTACTAAAAAGTTTAAAAAAGCCCCTATAACTACTCCATAAGCAAATGCGACTATTCCGATTCTATCCATAAAGGCTACCCCTACCACGATGATACCCAGGTTGTAAATGATTCCGCCTAAAGCCGGGGTAGTAAAGTGATTGAAGGAGTTAAGTATTCCCAGGGCCAGACCATTTAGAGCCATAAAGAAGCACTGCACCAACATAACCCGGGTTAAGAACACGGCCAGGTTATGATAATAAAGAGGTAATTTGGGAGCCAACAGCGATAACAAGGGGTGAGCATAAATGAAGGCCAAAAAGATAAAAACTATTAAAGCCAGCATGGTATAGTTGAACACCACGCTGAACATCCTCCAGGAATGATCTTCGCGGTCGACAGCCAGGTAGGAAGAAAAAACTGGTATGAATGCGGAACTAAGTGCGCCTCCAATCAGCAGCATATAAATAAAATCAGGTACGGAGAAGGCTACGTTGTAGGCATCAGTATAATAGCTTTCACCAAAGCGGGTGTAAATGAACCAGTCTCGGGCAAAACCTAGTATTCGTGAAATAAGAGCGGTTAAGGCTATAATTCCAGCCGCTTGGGCAATTATCCGGTTTTGGCTATCCAAATAAATACCTCCATCTGGTAATTGATTATGGAGCCGATAATCCTTTTTTTGAACCATTGCGAATCTACCTGCCACCTTACCATTACCAGATATTGTTTTCAAGCGATCCGGATGGCTATTTGGGGAATTACACCGCTCACTGAACTTAATCTAGTATTTGGTAATATTACCTGTGTTCAAATATTAATAGACTTAATGCATAAAATGTCTATGCTAACTGTACAAAAAACTTGACAACATCATTGGTAGGTTATATTCTTTTTGTAGGAGGAAAGGGGAAATATTAGTGGTTGATGTATCTCGTAACCAACCTGTTTACAACATCAGTGTGGCGGCGGAATTAGTAGGCGTCCATCCCCGTACGCTGAGAATATATGAAGAAACAGGTCTGGTTATTCCAGCGCGAACCGAGGGAAATACCAGACTTTTTTCAAATGCGGATATTGAGGTTTTACGGCATATTCGTTTTCTTATTCAAGAAAAGGGATTGAATCTGGCCGGGGTCAAGCTAATACTCATGGTTGAGGAGAGGCTAAGTATCCGCATAGAGGAATGGTGTGAGTAAGGGGCTATCAAGGAATAATACAGGAGGTGTTTAGTAATGGGGAAAGCAGTAGGAATAGACTTAGGTACCACTAATTCAGCGGTAGCGATTGTGGAATCCGGGAAACCAGTTATTATTGTCAATGCGGAGGGTGATAGGGTTACCCCCTCAGTGGTAGCATTTACCAAGGACAATCGGCGATTAGTTGGCAATTTGGCCAAGCGCCAATCCATAATGAACCCGGAAGCAACCATATACTCGGCTAAACGCTTTATTGGTCGCAAATATGATGAAGTCAGCGATGAGATGAAGATTGTGCCCTATAAAGTTGCTCGCGGTAAAAACGATGTAGTACATTTTGATATTCAGGGAACAGCTCATGCGCCGGAGGAAATAAGTGCACAGGTTTTGCGTAAGCTGGTTGATGACGCTTCCAATTACCTGGGAGAAAAAATCACCGATGCGGTTATTACCGTACCTGCTTATTTTAATGATGCCCAGCGCCAGGCTACCAAAGATGCCGGTCAGATCGCGGGCCTTAATGTACTGCGGATCATAAATGAGCCGACTGCAGCCGCATTGGCTTATGGATTGGAGAACCACAAAAATCAAACCATCATGATTTTCGATCTGGGCGGGGGAACCTTTGACGTCTCAGTATTGGATATAGGTGATGGAGTTGTAGAAGTACGATCCACCTCAGGTGATACCCATTTGGGTGGGGACGACTTTGATAAACTGGTGGTTGATTATTTGGCCGAGGAATTTAAGAAAAATGAAGGTATTGACCTGCGTAAGGACAAGCAGGCCCTGCAGCGGCTGTATGAAGCGGCCGAGAAGGCCAAAGTGGAATTGTCGAGTACTACTACCACAACGGTTACCTTGCCGTTTATTACGGCTGATGCCAGCGGGCCGCGACACTTGGACATAAAGTTAAGCCGGGCCAAATTTGATGACCTTACTCACCAGTTGCGGGAACGTTGCCTGGTGTCAGTTAAGCAGGCCTTGAAGGATGGCAATCTTACTGAGAAGGATCTGGATGAGGTTATTCTGGTAGGCGGTTCCACCCGCATCCTGGCCATACAGGAATTGGTGCGCTCTCTAACCGGGAAGGAGCCCAATATGTCAGTTAACCCCGACGAGGTAGTAGCCTTGGGGGCGGCAGTGCAAGCGGCAATTATTACCGGCGAGGTCAAAGATGTGTTGCTCCTGGACGTGACTCCATTGTCATTAGGTCTTGAGACCATGGGCGGGGTTATGACCCGTTTGATTGATCGGAATACCACTATTCCCTGTCAGCGTACGGAAATATTCAGTACTGCTGAAGACAATCAGCCCTCAGTTGATATTGTGGTTTTACAGGGTGAACGGGAAATGGCCAAGGATAATCGCCAAATCGGGCGTTTTCGCCTGGACGGCATTGCTCCTGCACCCCGAGGAATGGCGCAGATAGAAGTAACTTTTGATATCGATACCAACGGCATATTAAGCGTTTCCGCTAAAGATAAGACTACTCAGAAGGAGCAGAAGATTACCATCAGCGGTTCGACCAACCTCGATAAGAGTGAGATTGAACGGATGGTGAAAGCCGCAGCTGAGCACGCGGCTGAGGATAAACTAAGAAGAGAGAATGTGGATGTGAAAAATGAAGCTGATTCCCTGGCTCATCAGCTTAACCGGACCTTGCAAGATTTGGGGGAAAGGGCCCCAGCTCAGGCCAAGGGACGCTGTGAACAGTTGATTGCTGAAGTGCAGACTGCCATAGCCGGTGGTGAGACTACTACTCAGAAAATGCGCGACTTAATTAGTCAATTACAGCAAGCAGCCCACGATTTACAGGTTGCTGCTGAAGCTGATGCATCCACCTCGGATCGAGGCCAAAGTCAGGATGATGATACCATAGATGCTGATTTTACTGAGAATTAATTGAGGGAAGAATCGGGGACGGGGAAGCAGGGGGACGGTTCTCTTGCTTCCCTCTCGAGAGATTCCTAAGGGGAAGCAAGGGAACCGTCCCCCTGCTTCCCAATTTCACATTAAAGGCAGGTGGTGTGACTTGGAATACAAGGATTATTATAAAACTTTAGGCATCAGCAAGACTGCCACTCAGAAAGAGGTGCAGAGTGCTTATCGTAAGTTAGCACGGAAGCTGCATCCGGATGTTAATAAGAAACCTGATGCTGAAGAGAGTTTTAAGGCTATCAACGAAGCTTATGAAGTTCTGAAGGATCCGGAGAAACGTGAGCGTTACGATACGCTCGGGGCTAACTGGCGCGATGGTGAGAGATACAGTCCGCCTCCTGGCTATGGGAATGTACATTTTGATTTTAGCGATAATGGGGGGCAGTTTAGTGATTTCTTTGAGGGTCTTTTCGGGCG
>CAZYJA010000024.1:0-17488 GCA_964647245.1 uncultured Syntrophomonas sp.
CTTCGACGATGGCTGTCGCCAACAGGGTCCAGACCAGCTTTTTGATATAGGGCGTTTTCAAACAGGATAACATTCCCCGATACCCCTTTCGCGTTCGGCGGTAAAGGAAGAACTCCTAAAGTTGCTGTCAGTTACTACCTTATAAATAATTTGGGTCTAACCAAATTATGGTTTGTTGTAAACTGCAATGCTCTTCCTAAATTATCGGTTCAGTCGTACCCTTTCACCGCTTGCAATTCCGATCAGTTTTTCAAAATCCTCATCGACTTCAAGGACCATCGGTTAGATAAAACCCATCAAATCCGGGTCCATTCCTCAATAGAGTCATCAATAACTTCTCCATTTTTATCTCGATGCCGCTCAGCGCGCTTTATTTTCCATTGGGCTAGAACCGTATACAGTGAAGGTACTACCAACAGAGTGAGCAAGGTTGAAAAAACCAAGCCGGATATAATGGTAGTAGCCAAAGGTGTAAACAGAGGCTGGGCTGAAAATGCCAGGGGAGTTAAGCCGGCTACTGCAGTCGCCGACGTCAATACAATGGGCCTTAACCGGGCTTCTCCAGCTAATGATACCGCTTCCTTTAATTCATGCCCCGCCCGACGGGCTCTCTCTATAAACTCAATAAACACTATTCCGTTTCGTACTACTATCCCAGCCAGAGCGATCATGCCCATCATGGAAACAAAGCCCAGCGGGGTGCGAGTAGCAAATAGGCCAATAAGGCTGCCTGCAACTGCCAGGTATACCGTGCTCATAACCAGGAGGGGCAGACTCAGAGAGTAAAATTGCATGGCAATTTGAATAAATATAAGGAAGAAAACAAAAATAGACAGTTTCCCCAGATCGGAAAACATATCGGCCTGATAGTTCATTTCTCCGCCCACATCATGGCGATATCCTTCCGGGAACTGGATCTCACCCAGTAATAGCTGAATTTCATCCATAACCTCAGTTGCCGTTCGCCCTTGTACATCACCAGATATAGTGACGACCCGGGACAGATTCCGATGGGGGATGCCCTTTATACCAAAAGCAGGTTTAACCGTGGCCAGTTGTAGCAGAGGAATCTGTTCTCCCATGGCATTTGGAACTGATAGGCTCTGGAAAACTGCCAATGGGTCAGAATCCAGGCTCTTGATATAGAGCACCATATCAATGAGCTCATTGCCATCATCGTACTCCCCTAAAGATATGCCTTCACTAACCAGGCGCAGAGTTCGGGAAAGATCAGTATAGTTCACCATCTTTTGCTTCATCATTTCCCGGTTTACCTGGAATTCCAAGGTATAGGCGTCAAGTCCAAAGTTATCCTGCACGTTAGTCGCACCCGGGACTTTACTGATCTTATCCTTAACCTGTTGCGATAAATCCCGCAGGGTTTGAACGTCATCTCCATAAAGGTTCAGTGAAATGGCTTTCCCTACCGGCGGTCCAGATTTTATTTGATAGGGTACAATCTCAACCCCAGGATACTTTTTACCAAGTTCATAGCTCCAGCGGGTTACTAACTCGGCTTGATTAACTAGTTTGGTGTCCAGTTTGACTACCACAAAACCGTTGTCCTCCGAAACCCCATCAGCGCCAATACCGCCGCCAAACCAACCCTGTACTTGGGCTCCCGATGATGAATAGGTTTCCTTTACCCCTTTTTCCTGGACCAGGTATTCCCGTATTCCGGCCACCACCTGCTCGGTTTCCTCCACACTGGATCCTATCGGCATACCGATAAAAATTGGCATTTGCTCCCAGCCCGCCTCAGGGAACAGTTCCACGGGAATAAACGGGATCAGACCATAAGCCAGGGTGCCAATAAGTACTCCGATCACCCCGGTTTTGAAGGGGCGTCGTAAAATCCTGGGCATCAGCACATGCGCATACCATTCGGTAAGCTGATTAAGCTGTGCACCTAAGAGTCCAACCGGTTTATCAGATGTAGTCTTTAGCAGTTGCCTCCTACTTTCATACCAGTAGCGGAAGATAGGGATAATGGTTAAGGACATAATCATAGATGCTAACATGGTAAGTGATATGACTACCGGCATGGGGCGTATGAAGTCACCCATTATACCGGTAAGAAAGAGCAAGGGGCCAAAGGCAAAAACGGTCGATAGGGTTGCGGTTAAAATCGATAGGGATACTTCCCGTGCTCCTTCTATCGCCGATGAAAGCGGCGATTGTTTAAGAACGGACATATGCCTTTCTATATTATCATTTACCACTACCGCATCATCCACCAGTATGCCCAAAACTACTATTAGTCCATATACCGCGATTTCGTTAATGGTAACTCCCAGGTAGGGTAGGAAAATAAGCCCAATGGCCATAGATATGGGAATAGCCAGGGCTACCATGGCAGCCGTAGAGAAGCTCAGTCCCAGGGTACAGACGAAAAGAACCGCCAGGATTGCAAAAGCCATTTCCCGGAATAAATCATTAAAAGTGTTACTCACCTTTTCGCTCTGAGAGTAAATAGCTTCTATGCTCACCCCAGGGGGCAGCGACGTTTTTAATTTACCTAACATATCGTCAATATTCTTTTGGGTAGAAGGCGCATCGGTACGTTTTTCGACCCCTAAACCCATTACCAGTGCCGGTTTTCCATTGTGATAGGCATATATTCTGGTGTCCTCAGTGGTTAAATAGACCTGCCCAATGTCCTGCAGGTACAACGGAACCCCTTGGGCAGTCTTACCCACCACAATCTGATTTAATTGATCTAATTCGTAGCTGCCTGGTAATTTAAGCTGGTAGGTGGTACCCTCGACCTTCATTTCCCCAATCGGAATACGTTCGTTCTCAGCTTTTACTGCCCCTAGAATCTGGGCCCAGTTGATATTGTAAAGACGCAGCTTGTTGCTATCCAGTTCAATGCGAACCTCCTGATCAGGCAGGCCTACAATTGTCACCTGGGAGACATTTGGCAATGTAGCCAATTGCTCTTTCCAGGTCTTTAGAACCGTACGTAATTGGTATAATTCTTCCTGCTGATCGGCAGTAATATTGAAGGTATAGAAGGCAGCTTTGGCCAGGTCATCATTAATCACCGGCTGGTTGGCATCCGGTGGCAGTTCCGCTTCTGCATCTTTTACTTTTTTGCGCAGTTCATCCCATTTCTCAGCTGGATCAACTCCTGACTCGGCTTCCACGACGATAACTGAATATCCAAAAGCTGAGGTGGATTCAATCGACTTTATCCCCTGCAGCTCTTTAATCCTCTGTTCCAGCTTCTTAGTCACCGTTTGTTCCATTTTTTCCGGAGATGCACCGGGCATTACTGTGGTGACCAGGGCTACATCTATTATGACATCAGGAGATTGCTGCTTAGGCAGTTGAAAATAGCTTAGAATGCCAATCAGAATTGCCATTATGAAGAATACAATCGTGATTTTACGGCGTTCGAGCAAATACTGAATCATTCGCCGTTTCCTCCCGTTTGGATCAGGTCACCATCGAAAAGACGATCCGCCCCTCGGCTTACTACCTGTTCACCGATCTGCAAGCCAGATTTTATTTCCAAATATTGTCCTGATATACGGCCAATCACCACCGGTCTCTTAACGGCTTGGCCCTCAACGGCCACATAAACATAGGGGGTTTTCTCACCTCGGTTTAAAACTGATTGTACCGGCACGAAGGTACCTTTTTCTCCGTTTAGCTCTCTGGAGACCTGTACCATTTGGCCTGGCAGCCAATCATGCCCCGGGTTGGCTACCCTTACCTCCAACCCCACCGTACCGGTTCCTTTATTTGTAGTAGGATTAACCTTGGTGACTTTGCCTTCACGACTTTCCCCATACAGGGTCAGAGTTAGGGGATCACCGTTTTTCCACTGTTTTATTTCATAATCAGGCACGGGCAACAATACTTTTAGCTCATCTATTTGGCCAATCCGATAAGCAGGGGTTCCCGGCGCTACTAATTGGCCGATAGTTACTAGCTTGTTTAATACCACCCCTTTTATGGGTGCACTCAGCCAATCCTTGCCATTGATCAGGGCATAGGAGCGCTGGGCCAACTGCCTCCCGTTCTCGGCCATAGTTAACCCATCCCGAGCTTTTTCGAAATCAGATTTACTTGCTCCCCCGGCTTCGTAAAGGCTTTTCACCCGGGTATAGAATTCCAGGGCTTGTTCATAGGTAACCTGGGCATTGTTTAAGGCAACGTTGGTCTGGGCTTGTTGAATACCATACTCACTGGCATCGAGTTTACCCAGCCGCGCTCCCAATTCCACTTGAGCTCCCTCTTCAAGAAGGAGCTCCGTTACCCGGCCCCCGACTTCAAAAGCGACCAAGGTTTCCTCGCCAGGCTCGAGCAAGCTGGCCAAATCAGTTCGGCTCTCAATACTGTGGGAACTGACACTTACCAGCTCAACGAATTTGCTTTCCTGAGCTGTACTTTTCGCTGTATCCTTGCTTCCACAGCCGCTTACCAGCGCCATCGATATAATAAAAACTAATGTTAAATATCGCAACCGGTTATAGTCGATGCTTTTTAATATATCCGTACTTGTCTTGATAAAAATCCCCCCCATTAATGCTGAAGGTTTGTTTCGACAGGCAGTTATCAATCTCCTGTTTTTAAAAACTAATATTTACCTGTTCAATGGAAACAAGAGGGATGTTAAATCAAACCAGGCAGGGAATATTTTAGAATCGAAAGGTAAAAACGAGTATTTAACCCGGTTATTGTTAATAATAACTTCTGGGTGATGATATTGTTTAAATTTTCCCGTAATAGACCTAGCCCCCCAGTACATACCTCGGCTACTAATGATATTGGCAATCAGAAATTAACTAAAGTACTGGCAGACAACATCAAACTAATTCAGACTATATTCTCCAATAACGAGACCCTGGTTTTCAGGCAGTTCCAGAACAAGTATTTGGAAGCCGCTAAATGCTGCGTTATTTATATTAATGGCATGGTGAATACTGAGCTACTGCATGAAAATATCATAAAACCTGTACTATTGAACAATCTGAAGGAAGAAATATCTGAGAAGAGACTGTTAGAGGAATTGCAAAGCAAGGTTATCATATCCAGTAATCTCAGAGAATCCACGGATATTAATGATATTGTGAGTTCTACAATTTATGGAGACACTATATTTCTGCTGGATGGATATGATAAAGCTCTAATTATAAGTTCAAAGGGATGGCAAACCCGGGCTATTGAAGAACCAGAATCAGAAAAGGTTGTAAGGGGGCCGAAGGAGGGGTTTACCGAATCCATAATTATAAACTTGTCCCTGATCAGAAGGCGAATTATTAACCCGGACCTTAAGTTCAGATTTAAAGAAGTAGGCACCCGGACACGTACTAAAGCCTGTTTATGTTATGTAGAAAGTTTGGCTTCGGACAAAATATTGAATGAAGTTATCAATCGCTTGGATAACATCGATATCGATGGAATATTAGATTCAGGGTATATTCAGGAATTAATTAAAGATTCGCCATTTTCACCCTTCGAAACGGTAGGGGCTACAGAAAGACCCGATGTTCTAGCCGGCAGGCTTCTCGAAGGCCGGGTTGGGATTTTTATTGATGGTTCTCCATCTGTTTTAACCGTTCCTTACCTAATGATTGAAAACTTCCAGATAAGTGAAGATTACTACAACAACTTTTTGTTTGGCTCCGCCAACCGACTATTAAGAATAATTGGAGGATTATTATCGATAAGTGTCCCGGCCGTATACATTTCCCTAACGGCATTTAATCAGGAAATGATACCCACCCCACTCTTATTAAGTATTGCTGCTTCGCGACAAGGTGTTCCTTTTCCCACAGTTATAGAAGCATTATTTTTGCTTGTGGTATTTGAAATTTTGCGGGAGGCAGGAACCAGAATGCCTACCTCGATTGGACAGGCGGTTAATATTGTAGGTGCGTTGGTTTTGGGTCAGGCCGCAGTACAAGCCAAAATAATAAGTGCCCCAATGGTAATTGTAACTGCCTTAACCGGGGTTTCTTCATTACTAATCACCAACTTAATAGGCGCCTCCCTAATAATAAGGTTCCTATTCCTATTTCTATCAGCCTCTATGGGAATGTATGGATATATATTCGGAATAATTGGTTTAATTATATACCTTATGAAAATGCGTTCATTTGGAGTCCCATATATGTTAAACATCATTTCATTTAGTGAGCAGGATATAAAGGATACCGTTATTAGAGCTCCCTGGTGGCAGATGAATATGCGAACTAAGTTAATTGGAACCAAAGACATAGTCAGACAGAACCATACCCGAAAGCAAGGTAAAAAAGAAGTATGAGAATTTTTAAAGCGGCAGCGGTATCTATGCTCATTTTGTTTTACTTAACCACTTTAAGCGGCTGTTGGAACTATCGGGAGATAGAAGAGATGTCTATTGTGGCGGGGCTAGCCATCGATAGAAGCCAGGACAATCAGTATCTTATGACCGTTGAAATAGCGGAAACCCAGGGTGGGCAGGAAGCCAAAACCATTTCCAAAACTATTTCCGGCTCGGGCGACACCTTATTTGAAACGATAAGAAATTTGATTTCACTTTCGGGCAAGAGACTCTATTGGGCGCATACTAAAATCCTGATTTTAAGTCAAGATATATCTAAAGATGACATTATTAAAATATTAGATTGGCTAAATAGAGATGCTGAAACCAGGGCTGATATATATATTCTGGTCTCAAGAGAAAAGACTGCTAAAGAATTACTGGAAAATCGGGGAGCGACAAATGAGGTTGTATCATTTCAGCTGGAGGACGTGATGAGGAACGAAAAAAGTCTGGCCAAATTCCCGGCAGTGCAAATTGCAGACTTTATTATAGATTTAGCCGGAGCAGGGATATCCCCTATAGCTCCAGCGATTGGTTTAGTTAAATCCGATAGCAAGCAGTCTCCGCAAATTATAGGCAGCGCCCTTTTTGCGGAGCGGAACATGACTGGAATTTTAAATGGTGAGGAAACAAAATATCTTCTTTTTGTCCGCGACAAAATCAAAGGAGGACTATTGGTAGAAGACGAAATCGGACCGGAGGGTGATATCAAAGTAACCCTGGAAATATTCAAAAGTAAAACAAAAGTTAAACCAGTACTAAACAATGATGAGGTGGAGATGGTTATTAACATTGAAACTGATGTAGCAATAGATGAAATACAGGGGACAGCGGACTTTATGGTAGAAAGTGGCCGAGCCGCGTTGGAAAAGGATACGGAACAAAAGTTAAATGAACAAATTGAATCCCTAATCGAGAAAGTCCAGTCAGAATATGATAGTGACATATTTGGCTTCGGGGCCAAGATTAAACAAGATATGCCCGAAGAATGGAGAAACCTGGAATCAGATTGGAAAAACGGATTCAAGACTATTAAAGTTACTGTTAATTCCATGATCAAGATAAAGAATAGCGGTCAATTATATAAACCCCTTCCAGTTGGAGATTAAAACTTATGATTGTGCTAATCGTTATGGTTTATGCCTTATTAATTTATCTGGAGCTTGTTCCTCTATATAAGAACAAGCAGTGGCACGAATTCTGGGTGACTACTTTCTTGGTGGTTTTATCCTTTGGAATGGCTGCGGTATTAAGCTTCGGAATTAAGGTACCTAGCCCGTCAGAGCCTATAGCAAAAGTCGTCACTTTCATTGTAGGAAAGTAGGTTTCTTGAACATGGAGACTATCAATAACAAACAAGCAATTTGTATGATGGCTATTTTTGTCATGGGAAGCACCTTGATTATAGGGACCGGCGGGGCAGCCAAAAATGATACCTGGATTGCAATCGTGCTTGGGTTTACCATGGCCCTTCCGGTAGTATTTATGTACGCCAGGATATTGACCCTCTTTAAAGGGATAAACATTTACGATATTGTCCAATTGGTTTTTGGCAAAGTAATTGGCAAAGCTATAGTATTAATATATACATGGTATGCTTTTCATTTAGGTGCCATGGTATTGAGAAATTTTGGCGAGTTTATTAATACGGTTGCTATGCCTGAAACCCCAATTATCGTACCGATGCTATTGCTAGGAATGTTATGTATTATGGTCGTTGAGGGAGGAATCGAAGTTTTAGGCAGGGTTGCCAAATTTTTATTTCCAGTGATAATTGTGACACTTTTAGTTGTTAATATTTTAGGCATCTCAAATATACACCCGGAATACATTAAACCGATATTTTACAACGGTTTGGCCCCGGTGGCAGCGGGCGCTTTTTCAGCCTTTTCATTTCCATTCGCAGAAACTATATTGTTTACCACCATACTGGCTGCATTGCAGCCCAGCCAATCGGTTTATAAAGTTTACCTATATGGGTTATTAATCGGCGCTATGGTCGTATTAATTATCAGCACCAGAAATATAATGGTCTTAAGTCCAGATATTGTATCCGCCGCATATTTTCCATCACACATATCTGTGAGCAGAATAAGTATTGGCAACTTTCTACAAAGAATCGAGGTTACTGTCGCGACTGTCCTTATCGTCACAATATTTATTAAAGCCAGCGTTTGTTTATACGCTGCTTGCCTGGGAGTATCTAAAATATTTGGACTACCAAATCATAGGACCATTACGACTCAAATGGGACTCCTAATGATATATTTTTCCTACATTCTGTATGATGATATTATAGAAATGACTGACTGGGCGTTTAAAGTTTATGCTTACTATGCTTTCCCCTTCCAGGTTATTATACCCTTGATAATTCTTATAGCTGCGGAAATACGAATACGCCGAGGATTAACCAACAATACCATCACTACTACTTAATAAATGTCTTTTTCAAAAGTGTCCCCATGGTATATTTCACTTGGAGTAATTGCTCACCCTTTAGTCTAATTAACAGGAAACGCCGTAGATACTACGGCGTTTCGGAAAATTAGTTGAGAATAGTTACTTTTACGGTTTTCATTCCATAGTTCAAGGCTTGTTGATGCGTATCAAAGAAAAGATCTATTCTATTACCCTTGATAGCATTTCCCTGATCAGCGGCTATAGCCTGTCCATAACCTTCAACATAAAGCTTAGTTCCCATTGGAATAACCTTGGGGTCTACTGCCACGATTCCTCTAGCCAATGGCAGCCCAATGTATGACGGATATCCATAATATGGTTTGTTGCACTCATAACAACCGTCATAGGCGGTAGCTACCATGGTGAGCACTTTGCTGCCCCGAGGAGCAGTTGAACCAGCTCTGGATACGGTTGAACCTGAAGCTGTATTGCTGGTTAACCCCAGGGCTTGTCTGGTATTCGGTCCAACTATACCATCAACCTCCAGGGATGCATCTCTTTGGAACCTGGTTACACCTTGATAAGTGTTGGGGCCATAGATGCCGTCGGCCGTTCCACACCAATACCCCTTGGCATTCAGGGTTTGCTGTACTTGTACTACCTCAGCTCCCCGTGAGCCCCAGGAAAGGTTGGAGGCTGCCATCGCAGCATCACTCTGGGTTAATAACAATCCCGAAAAAAATAGTGATAGTATGAAAACTGGAATAATGATCTTTCTGCCTAACATTGAAAAACTCCTCTCTAAACTGTTGTTTTGTCAAAGAACGGTCAATAGCTTCGATCGTCTGATGAAGCAGTTTAGTAGGGTAGTACTGGTATAGTTTAACGCGAAAGGCCATTATTGTTCAAACCCGCTATAAGCTGTCTGCAACGGACAAGTCCGGCTATGATTGGAAAGCCTCTGAGACTTTGTCTAATTCTGAGATCTCTTAAGATATCCTAGGTGATGGGATATCATGCCAAAGCAGCCAAGAGCCCGGGGGACGTTTTGCTTGGCAGGTCTGGGGTCCCTTGAAACCTGCCAAGCAAAACGTCCCCCGGGCTCTTGGATTATTATTTAACTAGTAGTTCTTATCAGATCAGGTATCCTGTTGAATAAGCTATGGTCAAAATTCTCTATAAGTGAAACCTCGATAACATCGTGCAGCTTATGGAGTTGTTTCATAAGCTGCTCCAAACTCTGATCGGGTTTAACCAACAAATATATTTGACTGGTTGTTCCATCTCCCAGTTGTCCACAAAGTATGCCTTCCAGGTTAAATGCCCGTCGCGAGAAAAGCCCCGTGATATGGTACATAACCCCCGGGTGATTCCTGACTTTTAAGTTGATTATTATACAGATGGATTCATTCATGGTTTAGCCTCCTATCATTTCGTCTATCGCTTTTCCGGGGGGTATCATAGGAAAAACATTTTCCGAAAAATCGGTGGGAACATTAATAAGACATGGTCCAGGCTCCATCAGTGACCTTTTTAAAAGAGCACAAGGTTTACCACCCTTATCCAAATCGTAGCCTCTTATGCCGAAGCCCCGCGCGATAGCCGCAAAGTCGGGGTTGGTTATGAATTTGCAAGCAATATAATTCTTATTAAAAAACAATTCTTGTTGCTGTCTGACCAGACCCAGATACCCATTATTAAATAGAATAATAGTAATATTAAGCTGCCAATCGGCCAGGGTAGCCAACTCCTGAATATTCATGAGCAGCGAACCGTCGCCGCTAAAACATATTATCCGTTTGTGGGGATTAGCGAGGGCAGCCCCGATAGCAGCAGGCAGACCAAATCCCATAGTACCCAGGCTGCCAGACGTTAAAAGGGTGCGGGGATGGCGAAATGGATAAGCTTGAGCCACCCACATCTGATGCTGCCCGACATCGGTGGTGATAATTGTGTCTGGGGCAGCCTGCTGGCCCAGGCTTTTAATGATGTTAATGGGATGAGATAGATCATTGGTATCGGGCAGAGAAAAAGGATTATCTTGCTTCATTTGATTAACATCACCCCGCCAATCCAGTCGAGTATCGTTATTGACCAAGGGAATCAAATTCTTTAGTATTGCTCCAGCATCACCTCTAATAGAGACATGGGACGATTTAATCTTGTCTATTTCAGCCGGATCAATATCTATATGAACAATACAGGAGTGGGGACAAAAACGGTTGGCATTGCCGGTAGCTCGATCATCAAACCGCACCCCAATAGCTAACAGTAAATCAGCCTTATTTACGATGTAGTTGGTGTATCTTGAACCATGCATTCCTAACATACCCAGGTACAACGGGTCATGGCACGGAAAGCTTCCCAGTCCCATCAAAGTCGATACCACGGGAATCGAATTCTTCCGGGCCAATTCGTGAACCAAATGATGCGCCTCGGATTGAACAATGCCTCCGCCTATATACAACAAAGGTCTCTGGGCATTATTAATCAAGTCAGCAACTTCTTTAATTTTGGATTGGTCTAGCTCCCCTAAGGCAGTATCTATTTCAACGGCTGGCCATTCATTCACCTCAATTTGTTGAACTTGTATATCCCTGGGCACATCGATCACAACTGGACCCGGTCTACCGGATTCAGCAATCTGAAATGCTTCAGGAATAATACGTAATAATTCCTCTACCGATTTGACCAGATAATTATGCTTGGTTATCGGCACGGTCAAACCGTACATATCTACTTCTTGAAACGCATCTGACCCTATTAGGTTTGAGGATACCTGACCGGTTATGGCAATAACCGGTACCGAATCCATTTTGGCATCGGCAATGGAAGTTATCAAATTGGTTGCGCCCGGCCCGGAAGTTGCAAAACAGACTGCCGCCCGTCCGGTGGTCCTGGCTATTCCCTGAGCAATAAAGCCTGCGCCTTGTTCATGCCGGGCCAAAACATGCTGAATATTACTCTTATAGAGTGCATCGTACAGGGGCAGATTGGCTCCCCCGGGAATGCCGGCAATAATTTTTATTCCTTGTCTCTCCAACAACTTGATGATGATTTCGGCACCTGAATACTGCATGATCATCCCTCCCGCCTAAGATTTATTTGTTTTTTTGGCCAAATAAAAAACCCTCGTCCATATAGGACGAAGGTCTATCTCCGTGGTACCACCTATGTTTGTACAAAAGTACACACTCATTAACAGTACGGGCATGACGCCGATACCTTTCCCCTGTAACGGTGGGATTCCGTTGAAGCCTACTCTCATATAGATTTCGGTTCACGGCTCAGAGGCTACCTTCCATATACCCGTCCTGGGGAATTTCCACCGTCATCCCCTCTCTATAATTCGGGAGTATATGTACTCCTCCTCATCATAGCCCTTTTAAAATATTTCGATAATTATACCTTGAGAAATAATAGGCTGTCAATAACGTTTATCGAACTCCGGGATAACCTATTGCTGCTAGCGTTATATAAAGTTTAGAGCTGTAAAAAAAGAGGCTAAGGATTTTGTCCCATCCCAGTATATTCCTCGTACAATTTAACTAATTATTTTACTGCAAGAATATTATTGTCTTTGAGTATTACATCATGTGCTCCACCCTCTACGATGCTGGTTGATGAAACACGCGTTAACTTTGCCTTGCTCTGCATTTCAGGTATTGTTATTGCGCCGCAGTTGCACATGGTTGATTTAACTTTGCTTAAAGTAATCTGAACATTGTTGTTGAGCTTTCCTGCATAAGGAACATAAGAGTCAACTCCCTCTTCAAAGGAGAGCTCCTCGGTGCCGCCCAGGTCGTAACGCTGCCAGTTTCTGGCTCTATTTGAACCTTCCCCCCAATACTCCTTGACAAAATTTCCGTTGATATTATATTTTTTGGCAGGACTTTCATCAAATCTTGCGAAGTATCTTCCCAGCATAACAAAATCAGAACCCATAGCGAGGGCCAGAGTAATATGATTATCGTGAACAATGCCACCGTCTGAACAAATCGGTATATACACCCCTGTCTTCTCAAAATATTCATCTCTGGCTTTGGCAACTTCTATTACAGCAGTAGCTTGACCCCTGCCAATTCCTTTTTGTTCACGAGTAATACAAATTGAACCGCCGCCTATGCCTACTTTTATGAAATCAGCTCCCGCCTCGGCAAGAAACAAAAAACCTTCTCTGTCAACTACATTACCCGCACCAATCTTTACATTCTCACCATATCTATTACGTATAAAATCAATGGTTAATTTTTGCCATTCCGAAAAACCTTCTGATGAGTCTATACATAAAACATCGGCACCTGCTTCTACCAGCGCGGGAACTCTTTGTTCGTAATCCTTAGTGTTAATACCGGCTCCAACCATATATCTTTTTAATGAATCAAGCAGTTCGTTAGGATTTTCTTTATGGGTATCGTAGTCTTTACGAAATACAAGCGATACCAAATTTTGATTATCGTCAACAACCGGAAGCGTATTGAGCTTATGGTCCCATATATAATTGTTGGCTTCCTTAAGGGTGATACCCTCACTGGCACACATAAGGGACTTAAAAGGTGTCATAAATTCATGCACTTTGGTATCGAGAGGCATTCTGCTTATTCTGTAATCGCGGCTGGTTATCAATCCAAGCAGCTTGCCATTTGAAGTCCCATCATCGGTAACAGCAACGGTTGAATGCCCGGTCTTCTCTTTGATCTTCAATATATCAGCTAGGGTCTGTTCGGGTTTAATGTTTGAGTCACTAGTAACAAAGCCCGCCTTATGATTCTTTACACTGCTTACCATAGCAGCCTGGTCTTCAATAGATTGAGAACAAAATATAAATGAAATTCCGCCTTCAGTCGCCAGAGTTATTGCCATTTTGTCATCGGAAACGGCTTGCATTATGGCAGAAACAAGAGGAATGTTCATCGATATGGCCGGCTCCTCGCCTTTTCTGAATTTCACTAACGGTGTCTTAAGACTAACGTTAGATGGCACACATTTGGTTGAAGAATATCCAGGCACCAGTAAATACTCACTAAATGTATAAGATGGTTCGTCAAAGTAAAAAGCCATATAATACCTCCTTGCTCTAATTATTTCAATTTCAGTAAGTCTCTAGAATATATCTTTTAAAGATAGTATTCCGAGTTACAAATGTCAACTATTTTCCTTGGAAGAGCCGATAATCATTACCTAAAAAATTAATACGCTCGCCTCCAAGTAGGCAGTTAATAAACTGTCATTGGAGGCGAGCAGATCAGGTGCATATTATATTAGCAGTTGTTTTATTCTTATTTTTTAAAAAACTCTACACGAACTCGCGTAATACTTGAGCCAGGCATTTAAGTCCTTCTACAATTCGATCTTCCGGCATATTGGAGAAGTTTATTCTGAAAGTATTTTCACGCCCGCCATTGGGAAAGAATGAACCGCCCGGAACAAAGGCCACATTTTTTTCCAGGCTTTTCATTAAAACATCCCTGGCATTGACATTGGCTGGAAGCTCAATCCAGGCAAACAAGCCGCCCTGAGGTCTGGTAAACTCCACGCCGGGCGGGAATTCCTCTTCCATAATTTTAACCGTTAAATCCCGGCGCCGCCGGTATACCTCACGTATTTTGTCAATATGTTCATCGATATCATATAATTCCAGATACTTGGCAATCTCCATCTGGGCAATAGTATTGCACTGCAAATCGGCCCCCTGTTTCACCATTACATATTTTTCCATAATCCGTTTGTCCCCAGCAATCCATCCAATCCGGAAACCGGGGCAGAATGTTTTGGAGAAGGTTCCCAAACAGAGCACCCGACCCGTCTGATCAAACGACTTCACCGACGGCAGAGTCTCACCTTCAAACCTGAGTTCAAAATAGGGGTTATCCTCAATAATCACTACCTGGTGCTTTACGGCGGCTTTTACCAGTTGTTCTCTTCTTTCCAGACTCCAGGTCCTTCCAGTTGGATTTTGAAAATCTGGGATTACGTAAATAACCTTAACCCTGGCGGTAGTTGCCAGAATCCTTTCCAGTTCATCCGGGATCATACCGTCATCATCGGTTGGCACCTCTACAAACTCACAGCCGTAAGCCCTCAGTGCGCTTATCGCCGCTAGATAGGTGGGGCTTTCACAGAGGACAACATCCCCTTCATCGAGAAATACTTTCCCCGAAAGATCTAAGGCCTGCTGTGAACCGTGGGTTATAAGTATGTTTTCAAAGTCAAAATCAGTTCCCAGGCGGTTATTCATGCGGCTGGCAATCCATTCCCGCAAAGGGTTAAAACCCTCCGTAGTAGTGTATTGCAGAGCCTTGGGCCCTTGTTCTTCGAGTACTATCTTATTCACCCTCATTATTTCCTCAATCGGAAAAAGCTCCGGAGCAGGCAAACCACCCGCAAACGAAATAACCTCAGGTCTTTGGGTTACTTTTAGAATCTCTCTTATCTCCGAGGCTTTGAGATTCTCCATTCTTCTGGCATACTTAAATTCCATACCAATACCCTCCTCTATTAAACGCAGCAGCGCTATTTACTTGAATTCCATATTTAAACAATAGGGTTTATTTCCATATTGGTATCACCCGCAAAGTCATCATAGTTAGCAATTAAATCCTTCATGGCTTCACATAATCTTTGTACCCCTTCGGGGATTTCCTTAAGGGATACAAACGTAAAGTTCAGGCGTATATAGTTGTCGCCTTGATCAGCTGTAAAAAAAGCAGTTCCTGGAACGAAAGCCACCTTGCGCTCCGCAGCTTTGGCGACTAGCTTTGATGCCGAAGCTTTCGGCGGCAGCTTACACCAAATGTAATACCCTCCCCGGGGCCTGTTCCATAGCAAATCTACCGGTGCATATTTTACCAGGGCATCGTACATGGCATCCCTTTTCACCCGATATTCCTTGCAAACCTCAGGTATATGCCGGTCAAGTCCACCATTTACAATGAAGCGTTCAACTATCCACTGCGATAGACTATTGGGATGCAAATCCATTATCTGCTTGGCGGCCGCAAATTTTTTGATCGCTTTTTTATGCGCTACCATCCATCCCAAGCGTAACCCAGAATATATATTTTTGGAAAAGGTGCTTATATAAATAACATAACCCTGGCTGTCCATAGACTTCAGGCTAGGAAGCGGATGGCCTTCATAGCAAAGATCTCCATAGGCATCATCCTCTAGAATTAGAACTCGATATTTATAGGCCAGTTCCAACAGTCGTCGTCTTCTCTCCAACTCCATTTCGGTACCGGAAGGATTATGGAAATTGGGTATGGTATATATCAATTTGGGCCGGTATCTTTGCAAAAGGTGTTCCAGAATATCGACCCGCATGCCCTTTTCATCAATCGGAATTCCAATTACTCTGGTTCCAATTGCCTTAAACGCTTGAGTCGCCGGAAAAAAAGAAGGCTCCTCAACAATAACGATGTCGCCAGGGTCAAGCATGATTCGAGCCGTCAAATCTATGCCTTGTTGGGAACCAGAAACCAGCATTATCTCATCGGATTGGCAATATACGCCTCTTTTATGCATTAAACCACATATAGCTTTACGAAGTGAAATGAACCCTTCGGTCGGTGAATGCAGTAAAGCCTTATAATCCCTTTGGCCGACCAATTCATGTTCAATGCCCTTTAAAACTTCTATAGGACCGGATTCAGGATCAGCAATTCCCGTAGCAAAAGAAATCACATCTTTGCGGCTAGCTAAAGTTAGCAGGTCTTTAACGATATGCGAATCAATTCCATTTGAATATGTACTAAAAATCTGATTCCAGGCCGGCTCGGGGAGTTTGTCGTCAGTAGGGGTCAATTCATCCTGAAGATGGGACAGTACAATAGTTCCCTGCCCCACCCGCGAGCTAACCAAGCCCTCGGCTTTCAATTCCCGGTAAGCATTTAAAACCGTGGTTCGATTGACACCAAGGCTCTCAGCCAGTTTTCTTTCAGGTGGAAGCCGAAAACCCGGCATAACTTCACCGGATAATATTTGTCGACGGACCTGCTCAAAAATCTGAATATAAACAGGTGTATCCGTCTCTCGGTTAATTGTCACCAGCATGCCAAACCACCTCATTGGATCAGTCCAATGTTATTATATTACGCAATAACACGCCGCAGCAACAACCAATCGCTATATTTATTAGCCATCCAATTTTCAATAAACCTGGAGCTAAGCAGACAGGGAGCCAATGACGTTTTGTGCGGCAGGTTCTGGTCCTTGCCACCTGCCAATCAAAACGTTCATTGGCTCACCCTTGGCTCCCCTTGGCTAGTTGATTTCTCAAGTTATTTGGGCAGCAGGTGGCGCAACTCCATGGGGAGGGGGAAGAGAATCGTAGTATTCTGAGTATTGCTTAACTCGGAGAGGGAACGCAGCATGCGCACTGTCAAGGCCCCTGGACTTTGAGTCAAAATATTGGCTGCATTGGCCAACTCTTCGGCAGCCTGACGCTCACCCTCAGCCTGGATAACAGCTGCCCGGCGATTACGCTCTGCTTCTGCTTGACGGGCTATAGCCCGGTGCATCTCCTGAGGCAGGATAACATCTTTGATTTCCACGGCGGTAACCTTGATTCCCCAGGGATCAGTGGATTCATCAACTATATGTTGAATGGTTTCATTTAGCTTTTCGCGCTGGGATAGGATGGTATCAAGATCTACCGTACCGGTAACACTTCTCAGGGTAGTCTGGGCCAACTGGTTGGTGGCTTCATGAAAGCGCTCCACATTTACTACCGCTTTGTCCGCTTCCACCACTCGGTAATAGAGCACTGCG
>CAZYJA010000025.1:0-17483 GCA_964647245.1 uncultured Syntrophomonas sp.
ATGGTATTCTGCGCCGCAACCGCCGTAATTGCACTCAAACCGTAGGTACCCAGAGCACTGAAGGTTTTCAGATCCGCCTGTATACCTGCTCCGGCACATGAGTCGGATCCGGCTATGGTCAATACATTTTTCATATTTATATCCATTCCTTTCGCTTTACTGGAAGGCCCCAAAACGCCATGACAACTATTGGCTTGGCCTCCTTTTAATTTGGGGATCGAATCGCTTTGGCAGGCACAGGTAAAAAAAGAAGATGCATCTGTAAATGCATCTTCTGGTCATCCGACACAATTACTTTCCTACGCTGGCATTACCCCAACAGGTTCAAAGGGTCAAGCCATCAATATGGCTTTCTCAGCTTTCGCTCCCCTAGTAATTACAATATAAGTATTCAATTTTTCTGTAACTATGTTCTGTATTGTAATCTATTTAGATCTTAATGTTAAGGACAAAATAATTTTTCTGGGTATGGGTGAAAATATATCAAACCTTATTGAATTCGCAAATTAATGCGAATAGCTTCTGCATCAAGAAATCTTCTTAACCGACCGCTGCCTTAAGGTAAATGATGAACCAGATTTAAATGAAATACAATTAAATTAGTTTGGAGCATTCATGGATTCTACATTTTGGGCCAACACCATATGGTATCTTGTTTTAGGTCTGACAACTATATTGGAATTAGCTTATGTAATGGTTAAGGCTAAAGAGCGTAAGCTAGT
Source organism: uncultured Syntrophomonas sp. (assembly GCA_964647245.1). GTDB lineage: Bacteria > Bacillota > Syntrophomonadia > Syntrophomonadales > Syntrophomonadaceae > PHAA01. The sequence continues at coordinate 723 of CAZYJA010000025.1, forward strand.
ATTGGCCTTCTACCTGACTTTAACAGGCATAGTACTAAGTTTTGAAACCGTAATACTTATTTTTCTGAAATCTTATACCTATTATCCTAAGATAATCCAAAATCCCCCACTTCCATTTGACGATGTTCTGGCCGGTAATCTTTTTTCTCAATTTTCGGTTGCAGCAACGATACTTTTAGCCATAGTACTCCGTTTGCACTATTATTGGTATTTTATATTTGCCGGGGTATATGGCCTAATTGAAGAATCGTTTATAGCTTTGGGTATCTACAGTCATAATTGGTACCGAACTTGGATGACCGTGTTATTATTGCCGGTAGCATTTGGGATCGCCCATAAAATGTATGAGAAAATCATTCAGGGTACAAAACCAATAATTTACTATGGATATGTCTATTGTGGTATATTTCCTCTTTTTATAGTAATTTTAAACTGGGGATTAATGTTGCTCAAGCTTCAGGACTTCAGCCTTACAGTACTCCCCGATCCGATAATGAGCAGGCATTTCCTGGTTATAGTACATGTTATCATACTATCCATCGCAATGATGTTCATACATTTTTTAAAACCAAAATCCACCTGGAAATTAATTATTATATTCACGCTTTACATTATTTATTATCTTGGCTACAAATTTAACCTGGTTTTAATTCGGGATGGTTGGTTTTTACCTGTTTCTACCCTATCCATTGTGGGCATGTACCTATCCATATTGGTAATGGATAAACTATATGGGGGTCCTGGAAAAAAGCCTAACTGGGATTAGGATGATAGTATTTTTCGCTATTTCCTGCTATGTCAATAAGTACCTGCCGTAAAAGCTTGTGAACTACTTCACATTTCAACTACCAGGGTATATAATAGTTCTTGACAGTGTGAATGTTTTCACAATATGGCCGCGCAGTTATATTTAACTCCTATTTAGGTTATAACCAGTTTTAATACCATGATTGAATTGTTCATTATTCATTAATTGAATGGATTCGGAAGGTAAATGTTTTACCTATTAGAAAGGAAGTTGGTAATATGCTAGAAAAACGTTTAGACGTTACCTCTCATAACGAAAATTTGCTTAGTTGTCCCCGTAATGGAGCAGATGTCTACTATTTTGGTATGTTGCTTCAAGAATCTGTGGCCAATGTTTGTAAAGACTTGAGTTCCAGTAGACCAAACCAAGCAGGCAGAACCAGGCTTGATCCAAGCCGTTTCATCTGCAAGAACGAAATACAAACATTGATCAACACCTACCTTAATCAAACTTTGGGACATTTTTATAAAAACGGCGGTAGGGTGATGCTGTCACCAGTTTCTGATGCTGAGGCCAACGACATACAACCTTTCTTCCAGAAGATGGCTGATAACTTCAACGATTATTTGGAAACCATGGCCTATTTAGCCTCAAAAGGCGAGATGAACGCCGGTCAGCTACAGTTAGAAAGCAGCGCATATATTGTTGGATTGTTAGGCACCATGGAAAGGTTATATAAAGTTGAGGAAATACGAGATGCGTTTGCCGACTTAATAAGTGTAGAAAAGAAACTCTTACAGTAATTATCGAAGGTTGAAAATTTAATATTAGTTCTCTCTAACCAGGACCCGCTTTAGACATTTGCTAAAGCGGGTTTAATAATTTCGCCTTAATATTTTTCATTTTGATTTCGGAAAGGTTTGTCATGCATCAATGTATCAATAAAGTAGTTAGCGCGAAAACTTAATATGCGCTAGACTTAATATAATCCAAGAAATAATAATAAAGGGGTGTTGGTAATGGCTCATACTCTACCGGAATTACCTTATGCTTACAATGCGTTGGAACCTTTCTATGACGAAGAAACTGTAAGGTTGCACCATGACATGCACCACAAAGGCTATGTAGATGGATTGAACAGTGCGGAAGGTAAATTAGGCGAAGCCCTGGAAAAAAGCGATTTCGCTTTGATTAAACACATCGAGCGGGAGCTGGCTTTCCATGGATCAGGGCATATCCTACACACCATGTTCTGGGAAAATATGCAACCAGGTGGGGGAGGCCCGGCCAATGGAGCAGTGGCCGCATTAATTGACCGGGATTTTGGTTCCTTTGATAATTTCAAGAAGCTGTTCTCCGCTTCTGCTGCTGCCGTGGAAGGTTCGGGATGGGCCATACTAGCCTGCAACCCGGTCTTTGCAAAGCTAGTGGTGTTGCAGGTGGAAAAGCACCAGGATCTAACCCAATGGGGGGCATTTCCACTGCTGATCGTGGATGTTTGGGAACATGCCTATTATCTTAAGTACAAAAATAAACGAGCGGCTTGGATCGAAGCCTGGTGGAACCTGGTCAACTGGGATGACGTTAATCGCCGGGTAGCTTTAATGCAAAAGTAAAATGAGTTGGCAAGGGGACGTTTTGTTTGCCATGCAATAGTTGCATGGCAAACAAAACGTCCCCTTTCCTTCCACCCAAAATGCCTATAAAATTTCTTGATTATATGTATTGACAATAAGCAGCTATATAAGATAATTAGCTCATAGGTGGTATACCATTATACCGTTCGCAATTAAACCCTACTATTTAGATGGTTAGGAGAATATTAATGTATGAACCAATCGCCCGAGTCAGTGAAGCACATACCGTAAGACTTTACGAAATAATTGTGGAGCGCATAAAAAATATGATTCTGGAAGGTAAACTTAAGATTGGCGACAAACTTCCGTCGGAACGCGAATTAGCAGAAATGTTTCAGGTCAGCAGGGTCCCAGTTCGGGAAGCTTTGAAAATACTTGAATTTGTAGAAATCCTGCAGTACGTACCCGGAGAAGGAATGTATCTTAAGAGTGTTAGCGTAAATGATTTGTTAGCCAAAATTGATTTTGTTATTGAAACTTCCAGCGATATAATCGCAGATTTATTTGAAGCTCGGGAAGCACTGGAAATTAAGGCGGTTGAATTGGCAGTTATGAGGCGCACCGATGCTGATCTGGAAACCATGGCCCACATCATTGGGGAAATGGAAAGAGATATAGAAAAAGGCAATGATGGTCTAAAAGCAGCCACTAACTTCCATACCCATATTTTTATAGCCTCTAAAAATAAAGTTATCGCGCAAATAAATGATTTTTTACTCAACCTAACCGAAATTTCACGCCAAAAAACATTCATCAAATCTGGCAGCGCTCCAGTTGCTCTGGCCTACCACAAACAAATACTAGAAATGATCAAACGGCAAGATGTAGAAGGAGCCAAGAATACTATGAAGGATCACCTGGAGAACGCCCGGCAAACCGCTCTGGGTAATTAATTACATTTTAACTATCTGGCTCGCCAAGTTTTAAAGAAGAATATGGGCATGTGGGGTAACCCAAAAACTGTATACCCATTTAATTAGTATACAGTTACAGGTTTAATATATTTAAAATGGTTTAATTAATTAGAAAGGCGGGGTACATATGAGCAGAGAAGATCTTATAAACCAAGCTAAAGAGAATGCCAAGCAAAATTTCAGGGAAGGACTAAACTGTGCCGAATCCGTTCTGCAAGCCGTAATTGATACTGGATTGATCAAAGACTTTCCCCCCGAAGTAGTAGCAGCTTCGACTGGTTTTGGAGGTGGTATAGGTCAGTATGGTGGTATTTGCGGAGCCTTGGCAGGAGCTACCATTGCGGTAAGCTGTGTACACGGCAGGAAAAAACCCAAGACTGGCACCTTTGAAGAAAGAGTAGCGCAATTACAGGGAAATCCAGGCTTATATCGTTTGTTTAATAATTTACCCAATGATTTCGCGGACAAATTTGGTGCCTGTGATTGCGAAAAATTAACCAGTGAACATATAGGCAATTTTGCAACCAAAGAACGCAAACAACTCTGCCACCAATTCGTTATTGCCGCAGCCGGAATGGCTGCAGAATATATTATAAAAGGTGCTGAAGAAGGTTACGCTGATAAAATGAGAAGAAATTTACATGGAAAAGTATAGTTGGTGATTAATAAACCTGAAGGAGGCTGAAGTTTATTATGAAGGTTATAGTAGTAGGTGGCGTTGCCGCTGGAGCCAGTGCAGCCGCACGACTCAGGCGCATGGATGAAAATGCTCAGATTGTTATGTTTGAGAGGGGCGAATACATCTCGTTTGCAAATTGTGGGCTGCCTTATTATGTTGGAGATGTAATCCAAAAAAGGGAGAAGCTTTTGGTCCAAACACCGAAATCTATGTACCGGCGCTTTAACATAGATATTCGGATTAGATCTGAAGTAGTCAAAATTAACGGGCAGGACAAAAATGTTGAGGTCAAAAACCTGGAAACCGGTGAAACCTATACCGAAACCTATGACAAATTAGTTCTATGCCCGGGGGCTACCCCCAAGGTACCAAATCTGCCGGGAATACAAAAAAAGAATGTCTTTCTGGTAAGGAATGTTCCCGACAGTGATGTTATCAAGGAATACATCCAAATTAAAGAGCCTAAGCATGCAGTTGTCATTGGCGCAGGCTATATTGGCATGGAAATGGCAGAGGTGCTCAAGCACAGTGGTCTGCAGGTATCGGTGATAGAGGCTTCTCCCCAAATACTCGGACCTCTGGATCCTGATATGGCAGCCATTGTTGAGAAATATATCAAGGAAATAGGCATCGACCTTTACCTCAATCAAACCGTAACCTCCTTGGACGGTGAAGACCTGGTTGACCAAGTTGTATTAAGCTCCGGGGAAAGCATTCCGGCTGATTTAATAGTACTCGGCATGGGCGTAAAACCGGAAACCAAACTGGCTGAGACCGGCGGGGTAGCTTTAGGCGAAACCGGGGCTATTGAGGTTGACGAATATCTCAGAACTTCGGTGCCCGATATTTATGCCGCTGGTGATGCTATTCAAGTAAAAGACTTCGTAACTGGCAAGAACATTAATTTACCGCTGGCCGGGCCGGCTAACCGTCAAGGTTGGCTGATTGCCAATAATATTTGCGGCAAAGAGCTTAAGTACAGTGGGGCTCAGGGGACTTCTATTGTTAAAGTAGTAGATATGGTGGCCGCCACTACCGGTAAGAACGAAAAAGCTTTAAAGGCCGAAGGTATTGATTACGTGGCCTGTCATACCCATCTGGCTTCCCATGCCAGCTATTATCCGGGCTCCTCTGAAATGACGGTAAAAATGCTGTTTACTCCTGATGAAGGAAAAGTACTGGGAGCTCAAATAGTAGGCTATGACGGGGTAGACAAGCGAATTGACGTGGTGGCCGTTGCTATTAGAGCAGGTATGAATGTATTCGACTTACAAGAACTTGAGCTGGCTTATGCGCCCCCATTCTCTTCAGCCAAAGATCCGATTAATATGACTGCCTACGTCGCCGGCAATATTGTAAACGGATCGGTTGAAACCATCCAATGGGGAGAAGTAGCCGATAGAGCTGCCGCCGGATCGTTTTTGCTGGACGTGAGGACCGTCAAAGAATACAAAGCGGGGACAGTTGAAGGGGCTTACAATGTACCTGTGGACGAGATAAGAGACCGTTTGGATGAAATCCCTAAAGATAAAGAAATAATGCTTTATTGCCGGGCCGGTCTGAGAAGCTATATCGGTTGCAGGATCCTTAGTCAGAATGGCTATAAAATTAAAAATATCAGTGGCGGCTATTTAACTTATGAAGCACTAATGTAATGTAATCGGGGCAGTATGGGGGCGGAGGAGATTTCTAAATAGAGTTAATGGGGGGCAAATCAATGTATAAGGAAATTTGTGCAGAATTCCAAAAGTACTTGTTGTTAAAGTCCACACCAATTGCGGTTAAGATGCTAAAAAAAGGCGAAGCAATTCCTGCTGGAGCCATTAGACCGCTCCAAGACTTAGGTTATCATTTATCTCTGTGTCAATCTTTTACTCTGGCGCGTCGGCAGGGCAAGACCATAGCCATGTTAAAAGAAGATAACTGGTGTTGCGAGCCGGTAATTGGCTATGGTTTCGAAAAGCCACCCCAATATTTTCTGGAAGGAAACAATCGGTATCCGGAAACTGCCAGAACCCTGGAAGCTGGTCGCCACTGGGCAACAAACCAATTACCTAAATTTGAACCATACACTTATGAAGGTATTGTTGCGGCGCCATTGGATAAAGCCAATTTTGAACCCGAGGTAATTATTGTATACTGTGACCCTGCCCAACTCACCCAAATCCTGATCACAGTTAACTGGATTGACGGCAATGATGTTACCTGTTCTCTAGGGGGTCATGCGGTATGCGTCTATGCAGTTGTACCAGTCATCCAAAATGACCAGTACCAGATTAGCATTCCCTGTATTGGAGACCGCAAGCGGGCCGGAGCTCAGGATGACGAATTAATATTTAGCTTCCCTCTGAAAAAGTCAGAAGACCTGATTGCTGGCTTCAAAGCAAATCTCGGATTCCCCATTAAATATGATGTTATGCCTGAATACCAGCTGCCGAAAAGTTATATTAAAATCGGTAAGATGATGGGAATTTTACCGGAGGACTAATTAAGAGGCAATTTTGATCGATTCATGCCAATCAGCCGTCTGAAAATAATCAGACGGCTGATTCTTTACGGCCTGTCATATGAAGTATACAGCAGGTTTTCAGAAGTTAAGATTATAAATGATTTTATTAGACTTTTGTAGTATTGTATATAGATGATTATGAATCAGCCTGCAATTCAGAAAGGAACGTAGTCTATGTTGCTCGATTACGATGCAGATGTACCCCACATAATTAAATATATGGGTTCCAAGCGGCAAATACTAGACTTCGTTGTTTCTGCTATCGGAAAATGTTATCAAAGAGGTGGTACAGTCTGTGACCTTTTCGCTGGTTCGGCGGTCATAGCTGGGGCACTGAGAACCTGTGTTCCCGTATTGTCCAACGACATCCAGGAATATTCATCTATTTTAGCTAATGTATATCTATCGGATTTCGATTGGTACAAATATCCAGACGCAAGCGAACTTGTGGCACAAGCAGAAGAGAGGGTTATAGAATTTAGAAGATCTTTTCCCAATCTCGATTTTGAGTACGGTACCGCTCTGTCCTTAGAGGAATTCATTTCAATAGAAGAAGCACAGAAGCAATTAATCCACCTAAATTTCTCAGGCTTGGCTTATCACCTATTCACTAAGTACTATTCTGGGACCTATTGGTCATTCGAGCAATGCTTGTGGATCGATGCCTTGCGGGAAATTGCGGATCAATATCAGGAAACACCCCTATATTACGCCATTCTAGCCAGTCTTATGTTTGCTATGTCTTATAACTCTCAAAGCACAGGTCATTATGCTCAGTATCGTGATGCTACTTCGTCTTCTTCAATGTCTGACATACTTATTTACAGGAAAAAGCAAATAGCTCCTTACTTTATACGCAAGTTCAACAACTTAAGAGAACATTTGGGGCCAGTAAAGATACAACACCGTGTCCAGGCATTAGATTACTTGGAATGCCTCAAAACACTAGCACCTAACACAACCGTTTATGCTGATCCTCCTTATTGCTTTGTACATTATTCCCGCTTTTATCATGCTATGGAGACTCTGGTTCGATATGATTACCCAACCGTAGAACATAAAGGAAGGTATCGCAATGACCGACATCAGTCGCTTTTCTGTATACAAACTAAAGTTGCCCCGGCATTTCGAGAAATGTTTATTGCTTGCCGGGAACAGAATGCGAGTCTAGTTCTTAGCTACAGTAATACCGGTATGATCGCTCTCTCTGATCTTATGGACTTAGTCAATGAGGAGTTCGGTGCTGGCTACAGGTTTGAAATCAAAACCCAAGGCCATTTACACAGTACAATGGGACGCAAAGTGGATAAGAATAGAAAAGTTGAGGAATACATTATTTTAGCAGAAAGAAAAGCCCAATAACCTAATCTTCTACATATAACCGGTTAGAAATACCAAAAACCAAGATAGGACATCCCCCGCCTCCGCCGCCATGGATCCTGGGAAGCAATTTACTCATATGGGTCGTTGATGCTCCAAATGACTTACCCCGCCCAAAACTTCTGAAGATGGCCTGAAGTTCATCACAGCGAGTAATAATAATGCCTATACTTATAGCACGAAGATCAAACAGTAGCCTGAAGTTGTTCAGATCACGATCATAGAATGGATCCTTGTTATTCCATTCTATCTCAAGGGCTACCCTGTTTTTATAGCAGTCAATCTTGTGGGTTGGCGAATGATGTTCGACCCCATCAACTACCACCTTTGTGTCGAATTGTTTTTCTTCCCATCCTAGCCTATATAGATGCCCATCTATCTTCCCTGAAATATCTGATTTTGCTCCACCTGGCATTACGATGTCGCTTTTAAGAAGCTTAAATTCGCTTAACACGGTTACGATATCATTCCATTCCTGCGGAAATTCTTCTTTGAGAATAGTACATGCGTGTCGCCATTCATGTATTTCATATCCATTCGTAATTTTCTTTGGCAACTTTAGTATAGACACTTTATTCCCCTCCCGCCTTGCCATTTATTTTGTATCTTTTAGTGTATCCCACATTAAAATGATTTCCCACACAATTCATAAAAATCTATTCCTAATCGAGTAACCTATCTGCAAATAAAAAATGACCATCTAAAGTTTAACTAAAGATAGTCGGTATTTATTAAAGAAACAGCATCATTGGCTTTCTTACTCTAGTATATGAACTACTCTTCAAATGGGTATGGTATATTCTATTACTTAAAAATTCCCGGCCTCCTCAACTTTGTAGGTTGACCAGGTTGGTTTGTAATCATCGTTAGCCTGATCGCCCCATAGTACCCAACCATCTCGTCTTCCTCGTGCGAATAGTTCCAGATAAGGTCCAGGGCTGCATGCTTCAATTACGGGGAAGATTTCGTCGGGCTTGCGGGAATGCTCTCTTTTCTGCGAACGTATCAAATTTACCTGGCTTCTGCCAGGATCAAATGTTCGAGCATTCTTACCTCTAACCCCAAATAGCAGTATTTCTGTCACATTTCTAAAGTAGAACCCAACTCCACGTCCGTCCGGTCCTCCATCCTTACGTACTTTTTCCCATATTAGGTTAGTTTTATACTTAAATCCCCAAGCTTCCATTACTTTAATACCTTCTGGTAACAGAGCATTCGGTACCCAAAGATACAAATGGCAAATGTCATCTGCTAGCTCTTCTACTGGAAGAGACATTATTTCCTCCAATGGCATGGTTGCATATCGATTCAATCGTTTATGTTCTGGGGCAACCTTTCCCGTACGGTTCTGAAACTGCCAAGGTGGATCGGCCAAGATAGTTCCAAATCTTTGCTCACTACATTCGTCAAAAAGACTTAGTGCAGCTTCAGATGCTACCTTTTTATTGCTCATACTCATCCCCCTACTCCGAGAATATTTCAGCATTAATACCAAGAACAATTTTATCAACTAATAAAATTGCTACTCAGTGTATTAAGGCAAATAAAAACCCCTACTAGCAATTTTATCACCGAACTATTGTTCGGTCAAGCTTGTTTTTCTTCTTAACTGGAATTTAACTGCTAAGGGAATGAGTTTTTACCCGTGAATTAGTTTAGGTTATTTCGATTCTTGTGATTAATAATCTGAGCGTGGGAAAATTTCAAGAACAAGGCAATCGGGTGTTCTTCTGAATTAAAACAGCATGGCCTTTTCTGACGGGCTGCAGCTATCTCTAATTAACAGATGGCTGCAGTTTTGCAGAGCTTATATGCTCACCTGGTTCCTTCCCCTTTCCTTGGCTCGATAGAGTGCAGCATCAGCAGCTTTAATAAGTGCAACCCAGCTTATATTGGTATTAGGAATAAGACAGGCTACCCCCAGGCTAATAGTGGCAATTTTTCCGGTCGAAGAATATGCATGAGGTATTTGCAGTGCCTCGATGCCCAGTCGCAATTTCTCAGCTATATCTACAGCTCTATCCAGGTTGGTATTGGATAAAATGTATGCAAATTCCTCCCCCCCATATCGGGCAACGAAGTCAGTTTTGCGTACCACAGCCTCGGAAAGTGCCTGGGCAATTTGAATAAGACAAGCATCTCCCTCTTGGTGTCCATAATTATCGTTGTATTGTTTAAAGTGATCTATATCCATCATAATCATTGAAATGGGCATAAGTTCACGTTGCGCCAGATTCCAGGTTAAGTCCAAAAACTCATTGAATTTGCGACGATTGGCGATGCCCGTTAACCCATCCAAATAAGAAATGCTTTCCAAAAAGTCACGGTGTCGTTTTAATTCTGCATGCGTACCCACTCTAACCTTTACTACAACTTCACTGAACGGCTTGGTTATATAATCAACCGCACCTAAATTAAAGCCGTAAATCTCATCTTCTTCACTCACTTTTCCCGTTATAAAGATGATAGGAATGCCTTTGGTCTGGGCCGAGCCCTTTAACCTTTTGCAAACTTCATATCCATCCATTCCCGGCATCATAACATCCAAAAGAATTAGATCAGGCGGATTATCAGAAAATGCAATTTCCAAAGCTTTTTCTCCGCTAGTAACGGCTCTGATTTTAAAGTCCATCCTTAATAATTCAGCCAGGACATTTATGTTAGCTTTGGCATCATCCACAATTAAAACTGTCTGTTGTCTGGATAGTTCATCCATTTTTCATTCTCCTCCCAGCACTACATTAATTTCCTTGGCAATTCTCTGCAAGGGTGCTTTGGCCGCTTCAAAATCATAGTTACTAATACTTTCGGCCAGTGCGGTTAATTCTTCACTAAATCTTGTATCACCAATACTTTTTTGCAGTTCCTCCAGAGAAATTTCGGCATCTACATTGTCTTCCCAAATAAACCGTGCCAGGTCATGTAATATAGGTTCAACTTCCGCGAGATTGAGCGGCTGCTTTCTATTCAAATCTTCGGCAGCGTTGGTGGCGGTCAGTTCCATTATCAAGGTGTCAAACTGCTTTAATGCCTTATCAAGCTCATTTAGCAGACCGGCCCATTCCGCCGCTTCTTTTTGCATAATTGCCGTTTCGAGCTTACCTGCAATATCTTGTATATCATATGCAGATATATTTCCAGCTACGCCTTTGATGGTATGGGCCAGTCCCAAAGAAACCTCAGTGTTACTTTGTTCCAATGCCTTTCTAATATCCTCTGCATAGGAAGAATAAATTCTCGAAAAATCGATTAGGAGCTTGCGGTAAAGTTTTCTATTGCCATTCAGCCGTTTTAATCCTGCTTCAATATCAATTCCCCTCATATTAGGGGGAAGTTGAATTTCCATCTGGTTGTGGTCTGTAATTTCGTTGTTAATGATAAAAACCTTTTTGTCGCGATCTATTATCGGTTTTATCCACTGCTTAATCACCGCGAATAAATGATCCGGGTCTATCGGCTTACTGACATAATCGTTCATCCCGGCTGCCAGGCATTCTTCTTTGGCACCCTTTATTGCGTGGGCAGTCATAGCTATGATTGGCAGGTCCGCAAATTTTTTATCGTTTCTAATATGGCTGGTCGCTTCATATCCTCCCATAATGGGCATCTGAATATCCATTAGCACTGCATCATAATCCTGCTTGGTCACAGCTTTTACCGCTTCTTTACCGTTATTGGCAATATCCACGATTATTTGCGCACTGCGAAGTATCTCCGTGGCTACCTCTTGATTTAGAACGTTATCCTCTACCAACAGAACTCTGGCCCCATTAAGTTCACCAACCAGGTTGGCGGCGTCTTGGGCATTAAATGATCGATGTAAAGATTCAGCAGTATTCATTCCAAAAACATTCATGATAGTATCTAATAAAAGCGACTGATTAACCGGCTTCATCAAAAATGCATCTATACCAATTTTTTCAGCTTTTTTAAAAACCTCTTCCCGGCCAAATGCCGTTACCATAATGGTCATCGGCGTATGTCCCATAGTTTTATCACCGAGTATCTTTTCGGCGGTCTCAATCCCATCCATATCCGGCATTCTCCAGTCTATAAACACCAAATCATAAGGTTTTTTTATAGACTCCCGCTTAAGCTCGTTTATAGCCGCATAACCCGAATCAACTGCCGAAGCATTAATTCCCAGTTCACCAAGCTGCTCTTTTAGAATAACTCTGGCCATTTCATTATCGTCAACTATAAGTACTTTTAAGTTGCGAAACTTTTCCATATCAATTACTTTGCCTGGTTTTTCCTCCGGTTGCAGCATAAATTCTACAATAAAGGAAAACGTGCTCCCAACTCCGAATCGGCTTTCCACAAATATTTCACCATTCATCATTTCCACCAGGCTCTTGGAGATGGTTAGTCCTAGACCGGTCCCCCCAAATCTTCTGGTTACCGAGGAATCTGCCTGGGAAAAAGCCGAAAATAACTTATTCATCTGCTCCTCATGCATGCCAATGCCGCTGTCATTAACGGAAAATTTAATCCGGCAGCGCTCAGTATCTTTTGCAACCAGTTCTGCCTTGATCAGAATGTGTCCCTTCTCAGTAAACTTCACTGCATTATTCACCAGATTTATGAGAATCTGACCCAGACGCAGAGGATCACCGACGAGGTTGCCGGGTACTTCTTTCGTTATATTATTCAATACTTCAATATTTTTCTCGGCCGCTTTGACCGATATAACGTCAACAATATTGCTTATTACCTCATCCAGACTGAAATCTACCGCTTCTAATTCAAGTTTTCCGGCCTCGATTTTGGAAAAATCAAGAATATCATCAATAACTCCCAGCAATGACTTAGCTGAAAGATCAATCTTATTAATATAATCCAGCTGAATGGCTGTCATATTAGTCTTCTTGACCAGCCCCGAAAAGCCTAAAATGGCGTTCATAGGAGTGCGGATCTCATGGCTCATATTAGCTAGAAACTCACTTTTGGACTTGGTTGCCGATTCGGCTTGCTCCTTGGCTTTAATCAGCTCTTCCTCGGATTTTTTAAGTTGACTGTTTCTAATTAAAACTATATAAAACGCCATAAATATTACAAATGCAAAAAATACAATCACTCCGGCCTGTATCGTATTATATTTAGCCTCATTAAAAAATGTATCTGCTGGATAGTCCATGCCAAATACGGCTATAATTTGGCCGGTTTCGTAGTCTTTCATAGGCACTAAAATACTAATCCAGGTTCCCCAACGGTCAGTTACTGGTTCAGTTATTATAGGAGTCCCATCTGCAAAGACTTTAAAGTCTTCAACCCCGGCTTCGGTATACTCTTGTCCTGGTGGTGAGCAGTCATCAGATTCTGCTGGTTCGGAATCTGCCATAAAATAAATCTTATCGTCTTTCTGGGTATATATGTAAATAAACTCGACATTTTCATATATCTGTACCGCATTCATAAGCCGCGTCTTTATGCTGTCATAAGCTACGGTACCCACATCTTGCGGCGATGCGTTTAAATCCTTTAACGTTTCGCCATTTAATGAAGTTGCCATTGCTATGGCATTTTTCATGGCTTGCTCTGACTGTACAGTTATGCTGTTAGTCCAGGTATTGCGGATATATAGAGAACCTAAAGCCACCAATACAATTGAAAGTATTACCAATAGTATTCTAATGTTGCTACCCCTTGTCATAATAACTATTCCTTTCTCTATTAAATAATAATATAAATGCATCAATGCAAGCTGGTAGTTAGCTTATTCTTTTGATAACGGTTCTATTTCTTCCTGCATACTTGGCATCGTACATCCCCTGATCAGCTCTCAATATCACTTTATAAAAATCCTGCTCAAAAGAATCCAGTTCCGATATACCAATACTAACTGAAAGCTTAATATCTTCCTGAAGGGTATCCGATTTAAAAACATATAGCTCAATTTCTTTACGTATCCTTTCTCCAATGGCATATGCCAACGACTCCCCTGATTCAGGCAGTATTATAATAAATTCTTCACCGCCCCATCTAGCCGCTATATCACCGGTCCGAATGTTCATTTTAATGACTTCAGCAATCTGCTGCAATACTTGATCCCCAGTATCATGTCCGTACCGATCATTTATGGTCTTAAAGTAATCAATATCTAAAACCAGGACTGAGAAGGGACATCTATTTACATGTGATGCTTGTTGCAGTTCGGCAATTGCTCCATCAATATATCGTCTATTATATAGTCGGGTGAGATAATCGGTTCGAAGCTCGTACTCAATGCGAGATTTGGTTTCTTTCAAGTCCTGATTTGACTTAATCATTAGCTGCATCAGCCTTTTATTTTCCATAAGGGAAAAGTACTGCCTGATAATCAGCAGGACTATGATGCTGATTCCACCTATAGATAGAGGATCTTTCCCAATATAGCTATAACCCCAAATGGCCACGAAAACGATCATACTAATGTAGGTAAACAGAATACGACTATTATTAATAGCTGCTTGTCTAGCTTGAGGTATCAAGGGGAATAGTTGGTGAATACCATTAAACTCTTCCCCAACCTGTTCCCCTTGACAACCCTGGTCATCTGGAGATTCCATAGAATCCATATGAAATTGGGCCGACTTTAAAGCAACTATAGATATTCCTAAAAATGAAGCCGGCCAGAGAGGGTCAATCCAGATACCGGACTCGTAGCTGCCTGCCAGAGACATAATTATGAATGTTTGATCTGCAAATAACCATAAGCAGACCACTAATAACATAATCTTGCTTTTAAAATGTTTATTGTTACTGGCATTATTGAAATAAAGCATGAGAATGATGAAAAATAATCCTGCATCAACAATCGGGTACATTAAAGCAGATAATTTCTCTAAAGTACTAAGCGATCTATCACTGGTTACCGGCAAAAGAATATACTTTGCTTCAAGCGACAGGTAGACAACCATCATAATAATAACATCAAATCCGCTGCGCAAAACGGAAAATATACTCTTTTGAGGAATATGCAGAAAAAAGCCTACCGCGACCAAAATTGCACTTACAGCATAGAAAATATCTCCCATCGATGCAAAAGAACTTTTGCCTTTTATTATTTCGTTATAAGCCCAGTTGATGTCGCCTAACAGAAAAGTTAAGGTACCCAAAAAAAATATCAGCCAAATACGCTTGGTCGCCTGAGACTTATGCAGTTGTATGGCGTAGCCCATTATTATTAAGGATAGTATTAAGCCTAAAGGGCTCATTAGGTCAGAAGCTATGGCAATGTAATCGTGATTTAACCATAAAAGCAGGGCATAATAAATCGTTATAAAAATAAGCGTTGCCAATCCGGCAAATTTTGTCATTCGGCTAATTGTGTTCTTTCCGGTAATCATTTCCATGATGAAGCTCCTTCAAAAAAAGAATAATCACGAAAAGAATGATCCAACCGGATCAAAAATCATTACCGATAGGACACGAGGTGTAGCAGTTGAAACAAAAGTATTGAAATCCTATCATTTGAGCTTGATAATTTCTCATATATTCCTCACTTAAGAACATCTTTTTTTGGGCTTCCGGCGTACTACCGACAAATTTTCTCCAAAATCCTATGTCTCCACCCAGACCGTGAGGTTGAGAAATGCGCAGACATTTCATCATATCCGTCTTGCCCTCTGCATCGAGCGCTCCCGCGGGACAGCTTTCCACACAAATATTGCAGTCGGTGCACAAATCTTCGGTAACCTGCGGATCAGAAGGCAAATCCAATTCGCTTATTATTGCCGTATAAATAACCCGAGTTCCCAACTGGGGATGTATTATCAGATTGTGACGGCCAAAAACACCCAGACCAGCCGCCAGGGCTGCATGGCGCAGAGATACCTCCCCTACCAGTCCACTAGTTTTAGAGCCCATATCCAATGGATAGGAGACTGGTACGGCCATTGCTTTAACCTGAAATTCCTTTTCTAAATAGCGGGAAACCTTATAATTGCATGAGCGAGTATACTCCATAAGATCCATGCGACCGCTCATAGCGATGGCCTTACTGGAGCTTTCGCAGTGAGATGCCTCTTTGAAAGCCATAACTACCATGGAGTGCGCCCCGGGGAATATACTTGCGATCGGGGGAGACTGAGGACTGGAGTAATCGCTGACATTGGCAAACCCAATATCATCAGCCAGGTCCAGTATGTATTGACGAATCTTCCTCTTGGTCTCTGCAGCTATCATAATATAATCCTCCTATCAAATTATATGGTCTTTACTCCTACCAACGGCATATTTGTCTTCATAAAAGAACATATTCATGATAATAGCTAAATTATAACATAGGTGACTAAATTTATGGTGTATTTGGCATTATTTAGCTAAGGTATTCTTATTGCTTTAAATCTGTCCAACGAAAATAAGCATTAAATTATGCATATCTCGTTTGGGTACATATATTTCAAGATGAAAGCATACCTGATAAAAAAAAGCACCGGCCATTTAATCGACCGGTGCTTGAAGATACTTAATGTGAATGTCTGGGTTAGCAGCAGCAGCTGCCGCCGTCCTTGCCCATTTTCGCCATGATTTCAGGTACTAATTCTACTATTTTGGCCATCCCGCTTTTTTGACTGAGTGAATAGACCTGGGCCCCATTTTCGTCTACAATCAGCAGAGCGGTGGGTGTTACACTTAGTCCGGCCCCGCCTCCTTCGCCTTTGCCAACTCCCTGCTGGGGTGCATTGCCCTCTCCACCGCCAGCTCCAAAACCTACCCGGACGGACATTAAGGGAATGATTGTCTTGCCGTTACTCTCTATTGGCTCGCCGATAACCGTCTTGGCCTGGACCATATTTTCCAAATGGGACACTATAGATTCGATATTTTCTTTAAGCATACTTAACAGCCTCCTTCTTTTTTCTTCTAATTTTTATCTTCGGCCACCAAATGGCTCTGACCGGCTTTCTAAA
>CAZYJA010000026.1:0-17140 GCA_964647245.1 uncultured Syntrophomonas sp.
GGTGTGCTGGAGGCTCTGGGCGCAAAGGTAAACTGGATTTCCGCAATCAGGCAGGTAGAAGTAACCACTGCTGATACCCGTATCCAATTAACACTCGACTCAAACATGGCGGTGGTCAACGATAGCAACATAACCATGGATAAACCGGTTCAGATTATTAACGGGCGTACCCTGATTCCACTCCGGTTTGTAGCGGAGAATTTAGGCTATATCGTTAAATGGGATGGAACCGATAAAAAAATAACCATAATAAATAAAACTATTGTGTCGGCAGATGGCATTTCCATAAGTTATGGCGACTTGGATAAAGCCATAGCCTGGGCTAAATATTTAAATGAAAAACAATACGGTCCGGCAATATGGACTCAGCCTGCTGGAAACGGAAATACCTGGGGTGAGGTATTCCCTCAAATAGTGCTCAACGAACTCGTTGTCAATAAAATTCAAATAAACGCCGCCCAATCTCAAAATACTCCGGTCGAGGCGGAGATAAACCAGAGAGTAGTGCAATACCAGACCCTAATAAATGAAGATCAAAACCTGGCCCTGGTAGTTAAGCAGCATAACATTGCCTTACCTTTTCTAAATGATTTGGCCCGAAATTCTATCATTGGTGCTAAATACAAGGCTGATTATCTTAATAAGCTTAACATTTCCGCAAATGAAATGAAGCAATACTACAATGATAATAAATCTACATTTGCCAATGAAAAGGTGAAAGCTGCCCATATACTGATCAAAACTGTCGAAGAATCTACTACTAATGACCAAATTAATAACGTGGCAGCATACCAAAAGGCTGCCGCAATTCTGAAACGGGCTCAGGCTGGGGAAGATTTCGCTAAACTGGCTCAGGAAAACTCCGAAGATCCCGGCTCAGCAGCTAATGGGGGCAATCTAGGCTATTTTGGTAAAGGAGTCATGGTTAAAGAATTCGAGCAGGCCGCTTTCAGTTTGGGCAAAGGCCAAATATCGGAGCTGGTGAAAACCAACTACGGCTATCACATTATAAAAGTTGATGACCATACTACCGGCACCTTAACTTATGAGCAGGCCCAAGAATCCATTAGAAAAATACTGACCGACCATAAATATCAGGAACACCTTACCTCCCTGGTCAGCCAGTCCAATATCAAGGTATATGGGGTGGAGTAGAACGAGAGAAACAAGGGGACGGTTCTCTCGTTTCCCGTCCCCTCATTATTCTATTGGGTGTACGCCGATTACTAATGGGGTTGATGATAATGCAGGTATAACCAGAGTAAAGGACACCGTTTCAGTAGAACCCAAAGGCATTTCACCCGTTTCTATCATGTCGTAAGCCATCCAGGGCTTCACCGGGAAAGATACGAAAGAATTTTCCTGCAGTCTAACAAATGGAAATGCGTACCCACCAGTACTGCCAATAAATATCGCAAAATTCTGATTATTCTTATACCGGTTTTTTATGGGTAAAACAATTTTCATCATTTGCCCGTAATTACCTTCTAATAAGCTTTCTTTATCGTGAGTACTACCATAATCAATAAGCTTAAGCAGGTCTTTTCCGTCAAAAGAATCGTTTTTGGCTGCTATGTAATAAGCAGAATAGTTCTTGGAAGTCATAGTTATTGGATCAAAAGATAGAGTGTTTTGATAATATGAGCCTACTCCTCTACATCCTGTTATCCCATTATCTAATTCGGCATACTTCGTGGCGGCAATATAATTGGAATATGCTTGATCCACAAAAATAGCCGGGGCCGCTACTCCAGTTGTATACGAAACCTGGACGGCAGCAATTATACCAAAATTACTGTTGGGAGCCACCTTTTGCTTAAAAAGTGCAACACTTTGTCCGGGTTTGATTACCATTGCAATAGATGGTTGATTCGATCCTAGATAAGCATCCCATGATGTTACGTCAGAAACACCAATACCATTGGTTAAAGCATAATTACTGGTGCTGATAATAATATCAGTTGAATTACTGGGGTTTATAATACAAAGCTCCGCGGTTATGGTTTGGCTGGTAGCATTACGATGCCAGACATACACCTGTCCATGGCCAGATACCGGAGCTAGATTTAACCAACAGCCATTATCAGCTAACGCCCTATCATACACAGATTCGGGATTATTGCTATAAAAAAGAAAACCACTTTGGGGGGTAACTGATCCTCCCTTATTAAGGGAAGATAATTTGAAGGGTAAGCCGGTTTTTTTGGATATAGCAGCAGGAGTCTTAATTGTTATGCCTGAATTTACAGGCGGGTCCATTAATGTCGGGGATAACCCAGCTAGGTTATGGTCTGATCCTGCAACGGCATATCCGGATATTAATGCAATTGAGCAAATAGATAAAGAAACTGCCAATATAATTGATTTCAAATAATATTTCATCTAAAATATCTCCTTTAAAGCAAGTTTAAGGATAATTATACTATATCCTATAAACTCTAAGTCAAATATACTGAAATGCATTATAAGACTTGCATGGCAAAGATAGAGGATTGCTTAAATAGTCAGGGTCTCCAGGACATGGTTGGATATGGCTGCAAGTATCAGGAAATAACTGTCTGATACCCGTAAAGCCAAACCTGAGAATATGAATACGGTTTTGCGGCAGAGGGCTTTACTCCCCTTGGTCTATGCGGAAGTATTGGCTGGATGGATGATCCATTAGGCAGTTTATGGGAGTTCCCAGGTGGTAAGGCAGAAGATTATTGGGGGATTGCGAAAACCTTCGAAGGGCAGACCAATAATGTGAGAAGAGAGCCTCCTTCATTAAAGACTCTCTTCTGTTGCAATTATCTTTAGTACTGTCTCTTATTATTCCCGAGCCTGTTTTATGGAACAGTTGACACCTCTTCTTCATCACCCGTAAATGGAACAAAACCTATTATCTGACATATAGAAAAAATAGCTTTGCGATTGGGAGGTCCTGTTGTGAGCTCTAATTTTATAATTCCTTTTTTCACCCTTTTTATAACTCCCCTAATATTAGGTGGGCTACCTGCTGGCGGTGGTGTTGCAGTGAGTAGTTCTACTTGTATACATTCTTCCATTGCTTCAATTAATTCTTTTCTTAAATCCCTAACACATACATCCACATTATCTGATTTTCTTTCACAGTGGTGTGACATGAAATTGCACCTCCTTTATATTTGCTAACAGTATATGAAATGCAAATTATGGTGGTGAATACTTTATAAGGAAACGAGAGAACCGTCCCCTCGTTTCCCTCGTTTCCCGATCCGATTACATTGAACCTATTACCTCAGCAATGCCCTGGGATTTAATCCGCTTTAGCGGGCTTATTACGGATAACGCCGTCATGAGTACGGTTAGGATTAATATTATAACAATCTGGACGAAAGGGAATTTCCAGATGACATGAAAACTGGTGAGAAAATTTTCTGTCAATACCCTTTGCAGTATAACCCCGAGAATGCATCCGGCCAAACAGCCGGTGAGGCCGTAAGTGATGGCTTCGACCAATACCATTTTATTCAGCTGTCTTCCCGACATACCCACCGCCCGCATGACTCCCAGATATTTTGTTTTGGCTGCGACGCTGGTATTCATGGTACTTATAATGTTCAAAATACTGATCAAGGCGATTACCGCCACGAAACCATAGATAAAGATGGCCATGGTTAAAAAGGTTTGGTCTAGCTCGGCGTTCTTTTGCCGCGAATCCAGGAAATTGACAGAACTATCCGTCATGCTCTTTATGGCCGCAACCGTTTGCTCCTGATTTTTACTGCTTAATTGAATATCCAGAGCATCATATGATGTTTTGCCGGTTAGTTCGGTAAATATCTTCTCCGTAGTAATAAATGTGGTTAGATTCTGCCGGTTATCCTGGAAAGGTACCCGATTCAGTATTCCCATAACTGTAAATTCACGGTTGCCGGAGGTATTTCTAACATACACCTTATCACCCAATTGCAAATTTACGTTATTGCCATGGGAATTATTTCCGGCCACCACTATAATTCCGTTTTGCGAATTCATTTTGTCCTCTGAAAGTTCCCCGGCAATTAAATCTGCTTTAGCCCATTTGAATTGCTTTTCCTCATAGGAAATGAGCCAGGAACTGGCGGGAGGGGTAAACAGGCCATCCGCGGTGGTCTCAATACCTCCCAGACTTGCTTTATAAGCATCGGTGAGCCTGTTTGCATCAAAGGTGGCGTTAACATAGCCAAACATTCTGCCGTAAACATTTTTTATGCCGTCAATACCTGCTGCCTTCCTATACAGCTCCTCGCTGATACCCTGCTCTGAAGTCAAGGTGATATCGGGAGTGTAGGGTTTGGTGGTTTTAAGACTGGTATGGATAAAATCGACAAATACATTAAATCCCAAAAATAAGATTATGCTTATAGCAATGGAAGACGACATCCAGAACAGGGTTTTCTTTTTCATAAGGGCATTGGTTATACCCAGCGCAGTTTCCAGATGGAACATTTTGGTCAATAAACCCCGTTTGTGGTTTTTTAGGATTTTGATGTCGTTGCTGCCGGTTACGGCGTTAAGGGGTGAAACCTGAGCCGCTTTTTTCGCCGGCAGTGAAGAGGCGATAAAAACGGTCATAAAGCCAACCAGAATTCCTGCGCCTATACCGGTGGCACTGATAGTAAATAGCGGAATATCCCCGAAAAGACTGTTGTTATAGAACTTGAGTATAGCACAGCAAACCAAGGTCATTATCATCCCCAGCAGGACTCCAAAGGGGATGGCCTTTAAGGTTATGATGAGTCCTTCTTTTCTGACAATTTTTCGAATCTGGGCCGGCGATGCGCCGATACACCTTAAAAGCCCAAACTGACGTATCCTTTCCATAACCGAGATGTTAAAGGTGTTGTAAATCATAACCACCCCGGCCACGAGTACGATGAAAAACAAAATTCCTCCCAGCTGATAGATACCTACTGCAGCTTTGTGGTCACTCTGACCTATAACAGCCAGTAAACGATCATTAACCCCAATTCGGTCATCAGGGATATTTAAACTGGTTTTTATTTGCTGCTGGGCTTTGATCATATTGGCTCCGCTTTTGAATTCAACCAGATAAAGGTTTTGCCGCCCAGGCATCGTTTGGGCGTCAGCCATGGATAGAAATACGCCGGGTAAACCCTGGGCCTTCATATCTCCGAAGTCATTATATATCCCGCTTATGGTAAATACCCGGTTGGTTCTGTCGGGGAGAGCAATATTAACGGTGTCACCTACGGTTACATTGAGCTGCATGCTTTCCGCCGCCCACTTTTCCAGCATAATTTCGTTTTTAGCCGTTGGGTAATTACCCTGGATAACTTTGATATTTAAATTATCGGCAAAATTTTCGTCGAGTGCCCCGAGTGCGCAGGTCATACCATTGATAGATGCCTCGTCTACTACTTTCCATCGGCCGGTATTCTTAACATCAATCCGGCTGTGGATGGCCGCCATTTCTTCGGCAGTCGCATCTCTCACGGCAATATGATAATTCCCGTAGTCATGGATAACCTGTATCTTTTCAAACTGCAAAAGCGCATCCAGCATGGAGAAAACACCGGTAACCAGGGCAACTGACATGATAACGCTTAACAGGATCAGACGCGTTTTCTTGGCATGGGCCGACAGATATTGGGGGGCGAGGGCCAGATAATCTTTCATTGCCTGGCACCTCCCAGCTCAGCTACGATCCCGTCCTCCACAGTTAATACCCGATCGGCAAATGAGGCATAATTCTGGTTATGGGTAATCATAATTAAAGTCTGATTATATCTGTCAACCGACAGCTTTAAGAGATTGATTACATCTTTGCTGTTTTTGCTGTCCAGGTTTCCGGTTGGCTCATCAGCCAGAATAATAGCCGGCCTGGCTGACAACGCCCGCCCAATTGCAACTCGTTGCTGTTGTCCTCCTGAAAGCTGGTTAGGCAGATGGTGCTTTCGGTCTGCGAGTCCAAGTATATCAATTATTTCATCAATATACTGCCGGTCTGGTTTTTTATAGTCGAGCAGGAGCGGAAGGAGAATGTTCTCCTCAACATTTAATTCAGGCACCAGATTGTAGGCCTGAAATATAAAGCCTATATTGCGTCTGCGAAAGACCGACAGCTCATCTTCATTCATCGTGAAAATATCCCGGCCATCAACATATACATTGCCGGAGGTTGGAAAATCCAAGGCGCCCAGCATATTGAGCAGCGTACTTTTTCCCGAACCTGACGGTCCTACAATGGCAAGAAATTCTCCCTTGGAAACGGAAAAGTTTACTTCCTTTAATGCTTCTACCTTGGTTTCACCTTGCCCATATGTTTTACACAGATTCAATGCTGTTAAAATATCCAATCTATCCACCCCACTTATACTTTAATGAGATGATGATATCACTCCAACCTTACCGGCAAATGAATCGAAGCTTACAGATTTGTAAGCTTCGGAAAAGCTAAATGGAAAGTGGTACCTTTTCTCAATTCACTTTCAACCATGAGTGAGCCGCCATGCTTTTCAACGATGGATTTCGCGAGAGTAAGGCCTATGCCAATGCCTTGCCTATCCTTTGAAAAACGGCTTCTATAGAATCTTTTGAAAATGGCATGGATATCCTCGGGGTGAATGCCCATGCCGCTGTCTTTAATAGTTATTCTGATTACAACCGGTGTTTCATCGACCCCAATATTAATTGCGTCACCGGAATTAGTATGATCCAGCGCGTTCTTGATAATGTTGGTGATAGCTTCTGATAGCCAATCTTCATCGCAGTTCAGAATTATATCGTTCGCACAGTCCAGAGTGATTGATTTGTGTTCGGTGGCGGCGCGGGTGAGAAATCTGCTGATCGTGCTTTCGAGAAAATCTTTCAGGAAACAATTTCTTTTCTCCAGCACAATTGCGCCAGCGTCCAGTCTAGCCAGCTTCAGCAGATTTTGAATCAGATTTTCTATCCGATTTAATTCATGGCTGCTTTTCTGGGTGAAGTTATCTACCACGTCATTGCCGGTTTTTTCATCCTGGATGATTTCATTGTACATTTGCAGTGCGGCCAGAGGTGTTTTTAACTGATGTGAAATATCTGCAATCGTATCTCTTAGAAACTCCTTATGCTGTTTTTCTTTGGCTATATGGGTGGTCAAAGAGGTAGCCATTACATTGATGGAGGAAAAAAGCTGGGCCAAACTTCCTTCTTCATGGTCATCTAAGCGTACGTCATGATCGCCTTTCATAAAATTCAAAATATCGCTATGGGCCTTTTCAAGCTTTCTGTCCTGCTTGACCGAAAAAATAAATAAGACCGCCAGGATTGCCAGTGCAAATAAAACGGACTGCATCAAGGCCAATAATGCATACTTTTGATAAAAGTTTTTCACTTCGGGGAGCAGGGTGTTACTTGTGCTGTAGTCATATCCGGCGGCTTGCAGAAGTGACTGTCCCGCCGTCAAATCTCCGGCTGTTGTGGTCGCCGTAAAAGCAGTAGTTATTTGTGATGGGCTCAAATCATTTCTAAGTAAATAGCCTGCAACTGCATAATCATGGGTAATCAGTTCCTCTTTATAGTCATGGGCAATTATCGCAACCGCAACTTGTCCCGCCGCAATGCAGCCGAGAAGAATGATTATTACCGTAACAAAAAATATTTTCACATCTCTAATGGCAAAAATCTTCATAAATAGACCTCACTCTATAATGTTCCATTTATAACCCAGCCCCCGCATGGTTAAAATAAATGTTGGGTTTTCAGGCTCATCTTCAATTTTGCTTCTGAGTCTGCGCACATATACGGACAGGGTATTGTCATCCACAAAGCTGCCGCTGCCATCCCAAAGCTTGTTCAGAATTACTTCTCTGGTTAGAACGCGATTAGGGTTTTGCATAAGCATACACAACAGCCGGTATTCAGCACTGGTAAGCTCTATTTCCTTATTATCCTTCAATACCCGGCTTTCAGGCCGCTTAATGGTTATGTGGTTCGATTTAAGCTCGGTTTGGTCCAGTCCTGATAATTTGGCACGACGCAGCAAAGCGTTGATTCGGGATATAAGTTCATTCAATTTGAAGGGTTTGGTGATATAGTCATCCCCGCCGATATCAAGACCCATTACTACATTTACTTCCTCATCAGAGGCGGTTAAAAAGATAATGGGTACAGTTGACGATTGCCGTACCTTTTTACATATCTCAAAACCGAGACCATCAGGCAAGGTCAAATCAAGGATAAGTAAATCATGATTTTTATTCTGAACCATTAAAAGTGCTTCTTTTACAGTTCTGGCTATATCAACATCAAACCCATTCTTGCGCAGGGAAAATTCAAGTCCGACAATCAAGCTTAAATCATCTTCTGCCAGCAGGATGGTATTCATTCTCATCACCTCTTTCTAGTCTTATGAAGATTACCCCAATCACGAAAGGACAACCGTTATGGCTTATTCTTTCACATCAACGGTTGAACTAACTTTAATTAATTTACCACATACATGAAAGCAAAAGAGAAATATTAATCAGTATAGCTGGTTATATGACCATAGGATTAGATTGGTGAAAAGGGGCAGAAACTGGGAGTTTCATAAAGAAGGTGCTAGACATTTCTTCTCCAGTAGAAATATATCTTATGGGAATCAGTGGTATAATGTAAAGAATAATGACATTATATGACAAAAACAATTAGCAAGCATCATGAAATATACCTGTCTGATCCTAGGAAAGCCAAACCCGAGAGTATGAAAACAGTTCTACGGCATCCGGTCGAAAGATTATAGCTCTACACCTGTCCCTTAAATTAGATCACCCCTGGTTGCGAAGTTGCCAGAGGTGATTGTTCGTATTTACTTACTATTCTGCAACTAGCACTTTCTGCGATATCTTTTAATGACGCCACAGGCGGCTCGTTTTCCAGAATTCCCGGATGGCTGGGTTCGATAATCATCGGGATTTAAATGAATAAGAACGCTGCGACCAACGACCTCAGAAGGTCTGAAACGGTTGGTATAAAACTTCATTTTGGCCTTCCCGTTATTGGAAAAGACAACCGGAAAATCACCGGCATGGTTTCCATGAGGTTGATTAGTAGGGTTCCAGTGTCCCCCAGCCGCTAGAAATGGGTCCGTAGAATTGCCAATGGCACAGATACCAAACTCATGAATATGAAATCCATGAGGGCCAATGGGGCTTGCTCCATTGCGAGCCGGCATATAAGGTGGTAAACCTCTCAGTCTAGCAGATACTAGAGTTCCGTTTTTAAAGGGAATGAAGTAAACAATACCACGAATCTCAGGAGCCAGGGGACCACCATGCATATAAGCTTTGACTATGCTTCGGATGGTTTTGCCTTTGTATATTTTTGCCATAGCATTCTTCCTCTCCGGTTTAGTAAAGAATACAGGATTATCCAAGTACTCTTTACCTATATATGTTTGATTTACCAGAGAGGTGATTTACCCTTTATCTCTAACTTCGAGTGGTGATGAGACCAGTTCGGAGTTATTGTCCTGTTTGGAATAATCAGGACTTAATTGCAACTGAATATCTGTAATTATGCAGTGCAATCATATGGATCTTATTAATAAATATTTAGGTTGTTGAAAGCTGTCTCGGCTTTTTAGGGACCAGTTGAATATGCTATTATTCATATGTACAGGTTTTTATTAGTTAGAACTTACTAAGGAGATAGAGTTCTTATGATTCATATTGCGGTGCTTACCAGTGATGGGCAACTGAAAAAGGATGTCCCGCTGCATAGTTTATCGGACGCTGATGTTAAATGGTATTGGGTGGATTTTGACTCACCCACAGAAGAAGAAGCCACACTGTTTAAAACTCATTTCGGCTTCCACCACCTAGCCATTGAAGACTGTTTTCATATCATGCAGCGCCCCAAACTCGATTATTATGAGGGATATTACTTCTTTGTGCTACAATCCATTAACCCTGATACGATGGAATCAGAGGAATTAGACGTATTTCTGGGACATAATTACGTAATTAGTTTTCACTTATTGCCCTCCCGGGAAATAGAAGACATCCGGCAACGAAAACTAACTGGCGAAAGTGCGTTGATTAAAGGTGCTATCTATATTTTCTATCTTATTATGGATAAAATTGTAGATGAGTACTTCCCTGTCGTATATCAAATGGAAGATAAACAAGATAAAATCGAACTGAAAAAAGCCGACTCTAATTTCATCGAAAACCTATATGAGGTCAGAACCCAGCTGCTCACTTTGCGCTGCACCATTGTTCCTATGCAGGAATTACTTTATAGAATATTAAACTCGGAACGCCTGGTCATACCCACAGAAGATCGTATCTACTTCCAAGATATTTATGATCATTTGATGCGGCTTACTGAAATGATTGAATCTAATCGAGAAATAACCGCGGACATTCGAGATAATTACCTTTCTTTAAGTACTAACCGCATGAATATCATTATGAAAACGCTGACCATTGTAACATCAATATTCATTCCTCTAACCTTCATAGTAGGTGTATATGGAATGAACTTCGATTATATGCCTGAACTCACTTGGCATTGGGGCTATTTTATCGTAATGGGTATCATGGCAGTTCTAAGCGTAGGTATGGTGATCGGCTTTTGGCTAAAAGGTTGGTTTAAGTAACTTGGATGACATTTAGCTCAATTGTTCCGTCTAATATTAATTCCATTGGAGGAACGATACAGTGCACACAGTAAAAGATGTTGTAGCAGCTATACTTTTCAGAGAACTTCGCACCAGCGGATAGAACGTTGGTTGAGAAATTGCAAAAAAATTATAGTTAGGAGATAAGCTTTGAGTATGCTCGATATGAAAAAATTTGGGTTGACCGATCGATTTATAGCTGAATCAAATTTATATGCAGGCCTTTATGTGGGACGGGTTCTTTCTCAATCCAATGACCTGTACCGGGTGGTATGCGAAAATGGGGAGTTGATGGCAGAGGTTGCGGGCAAATTTCGTTATGAGGCCCAAATATTGTCTGATTACCCGGCAGTTGGTGATTTCGTGATGATAGACAGAACCACAGATAATCATGGTCACGCGATCATTCACCATCTTCTCAAAAGAAAAAGTGTTTTTATAAGAAAAGCCGCCGGTACAGGAAATGATGAACAAGTTGTAGCCAGCAATATTGATATAGTTTTTATCTGTATGTCCTTAAACAACGACTATAATATCCGCCGGGTGGAACGTTATCTGTCCGTTGCCTGGGACAGCGGAGCCATTCCAGTAATCGTTTTAACCAAGTCCGATCTATGTGATGAAACAGATACCAGGCTAAATGAGGTCAGAGCTGTCTCCATAGGTGCAGATGTCGTTATTACTTCCAGTATGAGTGAGGAAGGCTACCGGGCAATTACCAAATATATAAAAGCTGGACAAACGGTAGCATTTATCGGATCGTCCGGGGTGGGGAAATCCACTTTAATTAACCGCCTTATGGGGGGAGATCTTCTAGCCACCAAAGGAATAAGAAACGATGACAAAGGACGGCATACCACCACCAGACGCGAACTTATTTTATTACCCGACGGCGGCATGGTCGTCGACACTCCGGGCATGCGGGAAATCGGCTTAGAAAGCGCCGACCTGGCTAAAGCATTTGCTGATATCGATGAGTTATCGCAAAATTGTAAATTTCAAGATTGCACCCATACCGTTGAACCAAACTGCGCGGTGCAAAAAGCAATTGCCGACGGTTTCCTGGCGGAAGATAGATTGGAAAGCTACTTGAAACTAAAGAAAGAAGCCAAATATGAAGGCCTCAATTCCAGGCAGATTGAAAGCTCCAAGATAAACGAAATGTTTGCCGATTTTGGCGGCATGAAAAATGCCCGCAAGTTTATAAAGGAAAAGGCCAGGGAAAAGCACGGCCGTTAACCCTGGTACCTGACTGGTTTGAAGCATTTAGCTATGCTTCCGTTTTCAAAAACTGATTGGTTCGCCCCATTTTAGAAGAAGCAAACCCTGCATGATTTTGCGGTCATATCACAGGCTGATGCACTTATACACATCAGGAAATGGCTCTTCAGTTAGCAGCTGCCCCCTGACACACTTGCCAGCATGCCCTATTAATACCTTCCATCTCCTCAAGTAGGGGTAAGGTATTAAAGAACAGTGAGCAGTGTACTTAGGGTTACCAGGCTTATTAATGTGCTTAACAAAGTAATGGATGAGACGAGTTCGGGGTTATTGTCGTATTGAATGGCATACATTACCATGAAAACAGCAGATGGCATGGCGGCAAGAATAATCATGGTTTTAGCCAGGAGAGGCTCAACCGACAGTAACAAAGTGATACCATAAGCTATAGCAGGCGATATGAGTAAGCGAGTCATTATTCCTGCAAGATTAATGCCCCATTGTATATTGATTAATTTAATTTCTGCAAGCTGCATCCCGAAGACCAGCATGATAAGGGGAATAGATGCGTCACCCACTAAACTGATAGCATTGTATATATTATCCGGCATAGGTAGTTTTAAATACTGCCATAACAAAGCTAAAACCAGGGCGTGCAGGATTGGCATTTTTAGCACTGAGTAAAGTGATTCTTTAATATTGAAATTTCCTTTGGCTGCATAATATATACCTACGGTGCTCATGAAAATAGTATGCAGGATCATTATCGCTATGGAATATTGAAAGGCCACTTGACCATACGCAAACAATATGACCGGTGCTCCTAAATTGCCGTTATTCATAAAAGCAGATGATAAGATTAAGGCACTAGTTTGTGAACTGTTATAGTGTCTCAAGTAGGCAACTAATTTTACAAACAGGATTAGTAGGGTTGATAGTAAAACTGAATATATTACAATATTTAGATAAGTAGAATCTAATGTCACTTTATAAAAGCTTTTGAAAATCAGGGCCGGAGTCATCAGATATAAAGACGTTGTAGAAACAGATTTTATGTCTAGAGAGAATATTTTTTGCCCAATAAAACCAGTGAGAAAGATCAAAAAGACCGGAAGCAAAACTTTTATAAGCATTAGCATAAATTGTCACCTTTTCAGATATTATATCGCTACTAAATATATCTTAGTATAGGAGCGGAAGCAAGCAAACTAAGAAATGCCAAGAAAAAGACTCATCACGCCAGGCAAAGCATTCGAGAGTTTTTTCCTGCGGATCGATAAGCCAATAATGTTGAACCTGAGCCTCCTGGTAAACCCGCATTTTTTGCAACCGGTCTTTTCGAGGACTATTTCAAAAACTGATTAGTTCTCCCCATTTTATAAGCCAGCTTAATCATTCCCTGCTCCTCTTCGGTCATGCTCCGGGCATACATCTTATCAAATTGCTGCAGAAGTTTATCTATGTCTATTTCTCTTTTGGGGTGTTTGGGTCTTCTGGCCGTGTAGGATGGATCGTAAGGTTTAGGTTGAATGGATGAATTATATATTTTTTTAAATACTTCAGAAGTATAAAACGCATCATGAAGTGCATTGTGAAATGCATATGTTATCGGAATATCAAGTGCTTCAACAGCGTGCTGAAGTCGCAGCAAGTTTTTTCGGGGGATATTTAAATGCATGGAAACATAAGGTTGTAGGTTGATAACCATTTTAGGTAAAAGCCCTGGATTTAATTGATGGTCGGCTACATTTTTGAATAGTCCGATTATATCAGCCATACCCCAGATACAAAATACAGAATCGGTTCCGTCAATAAACTCAATATACTCCTTATAAATCTCGGAAAATGGCTCTTCTATTAGCAGCTGCTCGGTGGTAATGCCGGTCAACTCAGTGATAAATGGATTTATTTTATTATAGAAGGTTGGCCTTATGTAGCGGTTAAAAGTGCCTATGGTGTTAAATTCCAAGTCTAATTTAATTGCACCAATTTGAATGATCTCAAAGGGAGGGCGAGATCTTTCTCCGTCGAAATTCTGTAAAGAAGTAATGTCTTGATTAAATTCTAAATCAAATATAATGAAATGCATTATTAGACTCCTTAAACCGCCTGATTTCTTTATTTTGGCTAAATATAAAAAAGCTATGCTGTGGGACGCTGGGTAGTTAAGCAAAATGCTTCAATTGTTTTCCACAAAATCCTTTGACAGTAAAAATATGCAATGATATATTAATGAAAGATAACAATATTATTGTATCTAACTTGATCCAACTTAATAAAGATTTGATCATGGTAAACTTGTTGAAAAGCAAGGACACAAAGCTAAAGGGCCTAAAGGTGCTAACCTATGGTAGCCAGTTGCTAAATGATTCGAAATTATTCTAAGGCAACGTGTTTCCACGTTGCCTTTTATTTTGGATAAGAATTTGAATTCTAAGGGGTGATACATTGGGGATAACTATTGTCATAGTATGGAAACAAGTAAAATAAACTAATGTTAAAAAGGAGGAGGTTTTCGAAATGAAAAAGCATGTTTCTATCAAACTATTGGTTTTGGGATTAATTACAGTACTGGCCTTATTGAGTTTGACCGGGTGTGGGAAAAGTAACACAACTACCATAAAAGGAGACGAATCTGGCAAAGACGTTAAGGTTACATATTCTACAGAAGTTAAAAAGAGTGTAGAAATACCGGCCAGTTATCCCCAAGATAAATTTCCAATATTTAAAGGTGCTTACGTTATGTCGGTTCAAAGCCTTGACAAATCAAATGTAGTGGTATGTTTTTGCAAGGAACCGCTTAAAGAAGTTAGTGAGTTCTATAAAGATATACTGAAAGGTGCTCAGATAATTTCCAGTACAGTAACCGCTGATGAATACACTGTATTAGGAGTAAAAGATGGGTATACCTTCACTCTGGGTTTAACTAACAATACTGAAAAGGATGATAGCTTAAAAGATTACAAAACTTCGCTGGTTATTAACTTGACGCCAGCTCCCGATGGTATGGCAGATAGCCTTAAAGGAATGTCAGGGGGTTCATCCGTACCTAAAAACTGATCGCGAATGCAGCAGAATCGGAGATAAACATGGATAATTCTCAATCCAAAAAGGATGAAATTATTAATGCGTTTTTTTATAGAGACCGGCACTTTGGTATATTATTACTGGCAATTTTTATTTTCAATGCCTGCTGGATTCTGGACTCACTGGCCGTTTTTGTTTTAGCTCGGCCGGTTAGTTTAATAATTCATGCGGTGTTTTTGATGATTACTATTATTGCTGGTATTGCAGTTTTTTTATTTTATCTGGTTAAAAGCGGCCATGAAAAGGCCAAGTCAATTATAAACGCTCTCTTTTCAATAGTGATGATGGTGTTGTTTGTTTCAATATCATCATTATTATTGAATTTATGGGCAGATATGTTTATTCCTCAGATGATAAAACCCGGAAGCCTGAATGAAATTTTGGGAGCGGGTATTTTTCTGCTTATAGCCTTCTTGCTCAACTGCATTTTTCTATTTACAGCCCAAACCTCTTGTGTATATCTTATGCATGGTGTTAAGTTTTCCCAGCTAGGCAGGGCAACCCTATTATCACTGCAAAACATATATAAAAATTTGGGCACTTTCTTTTTTAATGCAGCGGCCTTATTTGGCTTTTTAATTTTTTATTATATTTTAAATGATGCTATTGCCAGCTTATTGAGCAGTATACTTCCAGCTATATTTCTGTCCAAATTTATATTATATGTTGTGATTACTGTTCTCAGAACTCTTATTGTAGCTGCGGTAATTAGAATGTGCATAAGAATGAACAGCGCTATCGAGGAAGAATTGTTTGCCATCGAGACACCTGAGAAAAAACGGATTCCGATCTTGGCTGTTTCAGTATTTATATTGGCAATAGCCACAAGTGTTATGGCTTTGCCAGGAAGTATAAAGGGTGCCGATACGCTTTTAACTGACATTGAATGCCGGATGATTATGGCAGACAGCATGGTTTTGGAAGGGGAAAACCGCCAGGCTGTGACTGAGCTGACCAGGGCGGAAGCGGATCTGGATTCTTTGCAGAAGTATATAAAAAAGATTCTGAAAAGCAAGGGGGAAAATATTGATATACCCCCATATGGAATTTCCTCCAAACATATTTATAGTGCCTGTGCTTATGATGACTATTTCAATGTGTTACTTACTATGGACAGTAACAAGGACCAATATAACCGAGGGAAGCTTTCCAACTATATAAAGACAATACCTGAAAGTGCTATATGGGCGTATGGCTACTATAAAGAAAAAGGCATGCGGGAAGAGGCTCTGAAAATGTTTAATGCGGTAGTTATGCAGGGCGTATTTGCCGATCGATTTATGCCAGCCCAAAATTATACCATATCCAGGCTTAACAATTTGTTGGAGCGGACTGAACAGCTTCAGGTGGAGTTAAATAATAGAAAACTGTATGTATTTGAGGAAAAGGCCAAATATGCGGACAGAAAGGCTCTTATCAAGGAAATTGAAAACGATATTCTTACCAAAGGCGGAAATTCGGAATTGTATGCCTATGTGGCAACGCTTACGGAAGAGACGGCCCAGGGTGATTCAGATTATGAACGGATGAAGGACAATGCTCTGAAGTATTATGAGTCCATTAAATTTGAAAACCATAAGAAACTAGTATCCTCCGTAGAGTTTGTAACCTACATGCTTTATAGATCCTTCCATAATGACGATGCAGTAGCTTTTGCTTCAGAAAGGTACCGGGAATACCCAGGGGACGTGGATATTGCGCTGATATATGCAAATGCCCTCATGGAAAAAAGAAATCATCAGGAATCCAACGCCATCTTAATGGCGATTGGAGAAGAAAATGCCTATAAAGACTATTTGCTGGCGATTAACTATCTCGAACAGGGTGAATATGAAAAATCCTTGCAATGCGCTGATAACCTGGAAAAAGCATTAACCTTATACAAGGATGATGAGGAAGTCCTGGCGCAGCTGGATTTTTACTTATATGGCTATATTTTAGAGTGCATCAACTATTTTGAAAGGGATAACGACAGCAGCGACAGCAATGATTTTGGTGAAAAGAAATTATCATTATTGATAAAGTGGAGAAAATAGAAAGATTAGATTACACGGTGGTCGAATGGGGAGGCATTTTAGCCATGCCTCTCACAAATCAGAGCGAGAATGAAAGGGGTTAGATTATCGCCGCCTATCTACACCTGTTTAACGTTTACCTTTTTGCCCTTAATGGGCATAGCCTGCAGTGCATCCAGGACCAGACTGCCTTTATTCGCCAGGA
>CAZYJA010000027.1:0-1261 GCA_964647245.1 uncultured Syntrophomonas sp.
TCTTAAGTCCAATGTACCCACTGAAACTTGTGACGTCCATCAAACTGTTGTGGTTTGCACGGAATCTGGCAAACTGGCGGGAAAATACTGTCCCACAACCAATATTATTTCGGGGGTCAAAGTGGGAGAGACCAGTGCCGACGCCAATAAAATTCCCACCGAAAAATGTACCCTGCATACCAGTTTTAATCTGTCCGGACTAACCAAAAATGTGGTTAAGATTTGTAGCGACCCTGATCACCACGGTGGACTGTATAAAGCTAACGTGGCTAAGCCCACCCAATCAGGAGGGTGCCCCGCAGAATCGGTTGAAGAAATAGTGCTGCCAATCGGGCAAAACCTACCCCCTTGCCCTTTGGATGAGCACCAGATAGTAAAAAGCAAAGCTCAAAATTTACTCGACAATGTGCTGCGTTAGAGGTTGGCTATTTGAAGTTTATGACGGTTACCCCATGACCACCCTCTTCGCGTAAGCCGTCGCGAAAATCCTTTATATAACGATGGCCTTTCAAGTAATTGCGGACCGCTGCTCTTAGAGCTCCGGTCCCTTTGCCGTGAATAACCTGCACCTTGCTTAATCCTGCCAGATTAGCGTCCTCCAAATATCTATCCAAATCGGTGAGGGCATCCTCAGCGTATTTCCCTCTAAGATCAATTTCGGGTGAAATATGGATAGCCTTATCTAAAAAAGACTCGTTACGGTGGTGCGGAGTCTTCTTTTCCTCTACCAGCTTGCCGGGCAGAATTTGTTCTTTATCGACGGTTAGTTTGACACTGCCTATCTGTACTACGACATCCCCCTGAACGTTCGGTCCTTCTAACACATATCCGGACTGATTGATACTCTTTACTAAAACATAATCCCCGGCTTTTATAACCTGCTCAGACTGTTCATCTTCCTCAGTGGCTAGAATAACCCGCAGCTCTTTAATCTTTTTGCTCTTTTTTTCGACTTCATGCCACTTGGGTGGTTGGGCTTTTTCTTTAAGTAAATCCTTTAGTTCTTCTATGGCTTCGTTAGCCTCCCGTTTAATCCGCCGCACATAAGTATCAGCTTCCTGTTTGGCCTTCTGAATAACATTAGCCTGTTCCTGATAGACCCGCGCCTTTTCGTTTTCCAGCAACTCCCGCTCCCGGGCCAGATTCCTTTGTCCGGCCTCCAGTTCCTGACTGCTGATATCGAAGTGGTAGCGGCTTTCCTTCAATTGGCGTATCATGTTCCCTATCTCCATTTCCCTTTCCGGAACCAGCTCTCGCGCTT
>CAZYJA010000027.1:1271-16629 GCA_964647245.1 uncultured Syntrophomonas sp.
CTTTTTGCACCAGCGATTCTTTCAACCCCAGGCGGGTGGCTATTTCAAAGGCATTACTCTGACCCGGGGTACCTATGGTCAATTCGTAGGTTGGTTGCAGAGTTATGGGGTTAAATTCGACACAAGCATTCTCCACCCGCTCATTCTGGTAAGCAAAAGTCTTCAATTCACTCTGATGGGTGGTTACCACTACCCGGGCCTGCTTTTCTTTCATGGCCTCCAGGATGGCCCGCGCTAAAGCTGCCCCTTCAACCGGGTCGGTACCAGCGCCCAGCTCATCTAACAACACCAAAGAGTGGTTATCAACGTTATTTAAAATGCGAACAATGTTGGTTAAATGGGATGAAAAGGTGCTGAGAGATTGCTCAATACTCTGCTCATCGCCAATATCCACAAATATTTTATTGAATACTGATAGCTGACTTTTTTCACGCGCCGGAATAAAGAGACCGCACATAGCCATAGCGGTCAAAATACCGATAGTTTTTAATACCACCGTTTTGCCGCCGGTATTGGGGCCAGTAATGACTAGAATGTCAAATCCCTGACCCAGACTAATATTTATCGGCACCGCTTTATCCCCCAACAGAGGATGCCTGGCCCGGCTTATATCAATCCGCCCCTTATCGTTGACGTCAGGCCGAAAAGCATTCATATCAAATGCTAAATGGGCTTTGGCAAACAACATATCCAAATGAAACAATATTTTTAGATTCAATATCAAATCCTGGGCCGAGACCGCCACCGCTGCACTAAGATAACGCAGAATACGTTCAACTTCCCTTTTTTCTTCAATCTCCAGGCTCTTAATCTTATTGTTCTGCTCCACCACCGCCAGGGGCTCTATGAAAACGGTCGCTCCACTGGCCGATTCATCGTGAACAATTCCTTTCACGGCTTGACGATGCTCCTGTTTGACCGGCACGACATAGCGCCCCGCCCGCTCAGTTATCAAAGCGTCCTGGAGCAGGCTTTGATTGTTGCCGGAGCGGATAAAGTCCTGCAGATAGTCTTTAATCCGCTGCCGCGCAATTTCCACTTGCTTCCTGATGCTTTTCAGGGTAGGTGAAGCATCATCTCGAAGCGAGCCGTCCTCATTTATGGCTTCCAGGAGTTGTTTCTCTAACGCGGGATTATCTTTTATATCCGCTGCCTTTGCCCTTATTAAGCGGGCGGAAGAACCCCTCGTATATTTTATCGCCAGTCGGGAAACCCTTAGCAAGCGATATATCTCCAATAATTCCGAGGAAGATAATATACCGGCCATCTGTGCCTTACGCAACTGCTTATCAACCGGCGTAAATGAATTTAAAAATGATGGTTCACCAAAGTGCAGCAGTTCCATCGCTTCCTGTGTTTCATCCAATCTGGCATTCACTTCTGACAACTCGCTGACCGGTTGCACCTCCAGAGCCAACTGGCGGCCACCCTCCGAGTAAGCCCGTAATGCTAATTGCTGCCTAATCTTATCAAATTCTAATTTTTCTAGACTCATTTTCATATTTATAATACCCCACGATAATAATGACCTTTAGTAAAGGCGGACGGAGTTAGGCTGGCCAAATCCTGTTGATAGGCCCCCAGATCTGGTTTAGCCCCGGCCAGGATCCCATTTAATGCTTGCCGATAGAGCTTAATCGTCCCGGCCAATTGCCCATCAGTTAAACGCCGGGCTTCAATTCGCAGACTGGCCGGCTTTAAGCCTACGATTCTTGGTAGATCGGACATCATACAAAGGGTCCGTGAATTGAATATATAAAAACGGCAATCAGCATCGGTTGCCACTGGGAATTCATAACCCTTTTCATCCTTTAAATAATAGCGGTTGGTGACACAGGGTGCTGCGCATTTTTCCCTGCCCCCGCCTAATACGCTGCCCAGCATGCAGTGCTGAGATTCCATGATTATTGACTCGCCATGAATCAACAACTCGACTTTACTAAAATCCGTAAAGGTTTGCAAGCGTTCAAAACTCAATTCCGGGGAAAGTCCCACCCCCGCTACGCCACGCTGGATAAGAAATCTTAAAGAGTAATTATTAAAAATGTTCAGATTATAATCAGCCAGCACGGTAATTCCCTGGTTCAGACCCCATTCAAGATCTGCCCAGCTGGCGATCATCACTGCATCAAAGCCCGCTGCGGCTAACCCGCGATGCAGCTGTTGTTCCCCTGGCTTACGGATGCGGGGCAATAATGGAATTATTCGCCGGGCCTCGGCTGAGGCAGCCTGCAGTTCCCGTATTGCGGCCAGGCGCAAATGCTTATGGGTACCCAGTCCCTCCAGCCCCAGGTACACCCGGTCAGCTCCATTCTGCAGGGCAATTTCCGCCTGCTCAATTTTGCTTATCGCTACTGATAGGATGGGTCTTGATGCTGGTGCATGGTCAGCAACCGGTAAATCATTTAGAAAATCGGACTTACCGGTCCAATAACTGGGGGCGTCAGGAGTTTCAGCTGATTTGGCTACAAGCATCTTTTGCATTAGCAGGTCTAGAGCCTGGCGTCGCGCCGCATTTATATCACTTAGTGGGATCATAAGATTCAGGTCACCAGTAACTCTCAGGTCGCGTAATTCAAAAGGAGTGGTGCCCATCCGGCCGATTTTAGCCCGCAGTATATCTTCATCCAAGGGGTGCTGCTGCGCATTTTGGGCTGCATTTTGGGTCTCTACTTCTACCCGGGTCCCCTTTTCATTAATCAAAGCCAGTTGCAGGGGCTGCCCCAAACTCAAAAATACCTCGGCATCTACGGTAATTCTGGAGCCTTTTTCATCCCGGAAGCTGGCCAACGCCTCCGCCAGTATTTTTTCATCGTGGGTTTTAAATACCCGATCATTGGCAAATACCCGGCTTTCCAGCTGAACGCCAATAACCTCGCCCGCTTGGGCCTCAACTGCTTTATTCCCGTTGATATACATTTCCTTGATCACGAAGGCGGGAGCCTTACCCTGGCCGACCCAGATCACCAGACCATCACCCAAATT
This sequence comes from uncultured Syntrophomonas sp., assembly GCA_964647245.1. Classification (GTDB taxonomy): domain Bacteria; phylum Bacillota; class Syntrophomonadia; order Syntrophomonadales; family Syntrophomonadaceae; genus PHAA01. Next base: position 4,257 of record CAZYJA010000027.1, read on the forward strand.
TACATTATCGCTCAGCTTGATGGTGGTAAATAATTGCTGGTTTTGGTCTACTACCCGGCCTACATATACCCCCCGATTGTTAGGCCGTTTGGTGCTTAGAAAGTTGAGCGTATCCGGCATAAAATAGCCGGTATTGAAGTTACGGTTAAATATCTTCAACAGCTTTTCCTTTACCTGGGGATCGGGTCGAAACTCCGGATTCGCTGCCAGGCTATCCAAGGCCTGTCGATAAGCCTTGGTTACCACCGCGACATATTCCGCGCGTTTCATTCTCCCTTCGATTTTCAGGGATGAAACCCCGGCGGCCTGTAGCTCGGGCAAATATTCAACCAGACATAAATCGGCCGGACTCAGCAAATACTTGCCCTGGGCCGGCAGATTTATTTTATGTTTATCATTTTGGCTATAGAGTTCATAAGCCAATCGGCAGGGCTGGGCACATCTGCCCCGATTACCGCTGCGGCCGCCGATCATACTGCTGAACAAACATTGACCTGAATAACTGTAGCATAGGGCTCCGTGTACAAAGACCTCCAGTTCCACCCCCGGCACTTCCCTGACTATGGAACTGATTTCGGCTGCCGATAATTCCCGGGCCAAAACTATCCGTTTCACCCCCAGATCGCGCAGTAAGGTTACCCCCTCCTGATTATGCATGGTCATCTGGGTGCTGGCATGCAAACGCAGGTCAGGCAGAACCTGACGGGCGGCAGCAAGCAAGCCCATGTCCTGTATAATGATGGCATCCACCCCTATTTGCTGCAACTTATAGAGGTAATCCAGAACTTCGGCAAACTCTCCATTATCGATTAAGGTATTTACAGTGACATAAACCTTTTTGTCTCGCAAATGCGCATACACCACTGCTGCTTGCAACTGTTTATCATCAAAATTCTGAGCGGACTGACGGGCGTTATATTGCTGTCCGCCCATATAAACGGCATCCGCGCCATTCTTCATAGCCGCCTTAAATGAATCCCAGTTGCCGGCTGGGGCTAATAATTCCATTGCTTAACCTACTCCCAAATAAAATTTATTATAGCATACGCCTATTTCTTTAGCATGGTTTGACTTTCCCAATAATCCAAACGGGCCGAGATATGGTCCATTTTAGCTTCAAGGTTCTTTAGAATATGGAAAAGATCCAAACCTGGTTCTTCCGCAATACTGTCCGCTTGACGGGCAAATATCTCGCCGCGGGATAAATGGTCAATCGTCAGCCAGGAACTGGGCGAGGTCTTTTTTATTCCTAAATCCCGGCGTGAAACCGCTTCTTCTTCTTCTTTTAGAATAACGCTAAACCCACCACAGGACTCTAATATAGCTTTATCTACCGCGTGAATATCTCTGATCCCTTTTTTTCTCAGCTCCTGTAAAACGTCATCGACATTAAATTTCTCCCGGGCCAGATTCTTGCGAATAATTTTACCATTATCGATTAAAACTACCGGAACACCGGTGATAAGGTTAGATAACCGCCCACTTTTCAAGCCCACATAGCCCATCAGATATTCAAGGGCTGCCAGGGTGGCCAATACCACGATTCCTTCGTAATAGGGCATGCTTTTGTCCAAGGCCACTGATATTACCGTATCCCCGACTCCAGTCATGACTACAAAATCAAAGGGCCCTAGTTCGCCCAGAGCCCTTTTGCCTAAAAAGCGAATCATAATCAAGGCCAGGAAGTACATACCTGCGACTCTTAAAGTAAACTCCAACAATTCGGTGTTCCCCCTAAAAGAGCTTCCTCTATTTAGTAATTCGCCAGTCACATTCTGATTATTCATTTTACCAGTGAGAGCTAGAGACCAGGGTTTTGAGCCCCCCAATGACATTATTCCCGTAAATACCCTTTTAGTTCATCGAGAGTCCAGGCATTAACTATATCGGTTTTTTCCAACCATCCTCTTCTGGCATTTAATACTCCGTAGTTTAAGAGCTGAAGTTCATTTTTATGGTGGGCATCACTGTTGATCGCTATTTTAATATCATAGTCCCGCACCCTTCGCGCCAGATCAGCATCAATATCCAACCGGTCGGGGTGGGAATTTATCTCCAATATCACCCGGTTCTTGGCGGTCGCTTCCACTATCCGGTCCATATCCAGTTCATAGGCCGGCCGACGATTGAGCAAGCGGCCACTTAAGTGGCCGATAATATCAATATCAGGGTTTTTAATAGCCTGTATTAAACGTTCAGTTTGTTTTTCCTTATCCAGTTTAAAATTACTATGGATTGATCCGATCACGATGTCTAAATTCTGCAGGATTTGGCTGCTGAAATCAAGGCTTCCGTCCTTAAGTATATCAACTTCAGTACCTTTTAAGATCTTTACACCCTTACTGGTTTGGTTCAGCTGGTCTATTTCGGCAGCCTGGGCCTGTAACCGCTCTTCATTAAGGCCACCGCTGATGGGTAAGGAACGGGAATGATCCGTTATAGCCAGATAGGAGTAATTAAGGTCATGGGCCATTGCGGCCATTTCTTCAATTTTGCTGGCCCCATCACTCCAGGTGGAATGAACGTGCAAATCTCCTTTTATATCGCCCAACTCTACCAGTTGGGGAAGGCTGGACCTAGCAGCTGCTTCAATTTCGCCTTTAGCTTCCCTTAATTCAGGGGGAATGTAATCTAAGCTAAAAAGTGCATATACCTCGGTCTCGCTCCGGCAATCTTTAATAAAGTCCTGATCTCTGCCGTTGAATAGGAGCTGGCGATGCTCTTTGGACCCAGTTGTCCAAAAAAGAGCCGGCGCATACTCCTCAGGCCTTACGATAATAACTTCAAAAGGGATATTAAACTGCAATAGACCCTCGATATGGCCTGCCTCGGACTTGACCAGTTGCTTAAGGGCAGGATATTTTTGCACCCATTGCTGCACCGCCATTTCATCGGTCGTGGCCACCAGAATATCAATATCGCTGACCAGAGGTTTACCCCTCCGGATACTTCCTACCACCGATGTTTCTTGGGCCGCCTCGCATTCCGACAGATAAACCAGCAATTTTTCCGCCAGTGGCAAGGCCATACCCAGAGTGTACTTATCACTGTTTTGCTTAAGCATCTCTATGCCTTTAATAATGGCATACTCATTCTTCCCACCCATACCCGGCAGGGTTCGTATTCGGTGTTGTTGAGCTGCTTGTAAAAGTTCATCCAGGTTGGTAACAGCCAGTTTCTCATATACCGCCTTCACCGTCTTATGACCGATGCCGGGGATTGATAACATATCCAAAACCCCCAGCGGCACCTCCTGCAGAAGGCTTTCATAATACTCACAGCTGCCCTTTTCGATCAATTCTTCAATTTTGGTTTGAATAGCCTTGCCTACTCCAGGAATATCACCCAGACGTCCTTTGTCGTAAAGGTAGTGTATGTCCTCATCCAGGTGATAAATTGAATTAGCTGCCTGACGATAGGCCTTAATTTTAAAAGCATTGTCATCTTTGATCTGCAATATATCGGCAATACTTTCCAGCGTTTGGGCCACTTCCCGGTTGGTCATTTTTATACCATCCTATTTTTCTTTTCCTCTTCCAAAACCTTTACCAGCTCATCATAGTCTTCCTGCAATTTATTAAGCTCATCGGCAAGATTTAGGGCAGTTAAGACGGCAACTTTGGTGGTTGAAAGGCTGTGGTTGCGCTGTCCGACCATCCGCATGCGCCGATCCACATAGGCAGCTAGCATCTCCATGTATTCAGCATTCTCATTGCCCTTTACTACATATTCTTGGCTATAAATCTCAACTGTAACCTTGTTAATATTATTTTTCATACCTTCCACCATTTACCCTCCCCTATTAGGAATCATGTAGAGTATTTCGCTACCAATATTATAATTCCTTCCATCCTGCATATAGGCAGTAAAAAAACCGCTCGGCATCAAAACAGATAATTGAAAGATGACTGCATAGATTTAATCCCTGAACCAGCTGCCCCCAATAAACTCCCGCAAAATAGAATTCAGAGGTATATTGTCGGGCTCGATGGCTCGAAAATAGCTCAGAAATCTCAGCAAGCGTTTGGCCTCTATATGCTCAGGATGTTCATCGCTGATATCCAGCAAAAGCGATTCGGCGTAGGGCTTTAATACCGATAATTCATATACCAGGGAGGAATTGAACATGACATCAGAATTCTCCTGAAAGGGAAATATGTTTTTTTCTTCACCCCTGCGTACCGAAGGCCAGCATTTAATGGTATTCAGCGCAGAGTAGCCCCGGGTTCTGGCATCTCGAATTATCCGGCGGAGAAGTCGGCAATCGGTAGTGGGAATGCGATTGCTGTAATCCAGATTCAGCGGAGTTAATGCACTTACATATATTTTAAACTTCTGTTCCTGAGGGATGCGCCAGGTCAAGCGGTCATTCAGGCCATGGATTCCCTCAATAATTATGGGCTCTCCGGGGGGCACCTTGATCATTACGCCGTGCTCCTCGCAACAGCCCTTTTTAAAATTATATACCGGTATTTCCACTTCCTCACCATTGATTAAACGGCTCAGATGGTCATTAAATAGCTCCAGATTCATGGCTTCCAGGGACTCAAAGTCGAAATTACCCTTTTCATCGCGGGGAGTAATAGTTCTATCCACAAAGTAATTATCCATTGAAATCGACACTGGTTTACGACCATTGACTCGCAGCTGAATCAATAGACGTTGGGCAAAAGTAGTTTTCCCGGATGAGGAAGGCCCGGCTATTGAGACTAACCTAATATTAGGATTGCTGCATATCGCATCAGCAATATAGGCAATCTTTTTCTCATGCAGAGCTTCATTTACCTTGATAATATCTTCAATACTACCCTCGGCAATGATTGCATTCAACGCAGACAGATGTGGGGTTTGCAGCATTTCCACCCAATCCTTGGCTTCCTTGTGAATCATGGTCAGCTTCTTCTGCTCGCGATACGGCTGCACCAGATCCACATCATTTTTTTCAGGGGTCCGCAGCACCATGCCAGGCGGATAGTTTAAGAGTTTAAATTTATCCAGCATACCCGTATGGTTCACCATATATCCATAGAAATATTCCTTGAATCCATCCAGTTCACATATATGAACATTCACCTTATCCCTGAACTCGAGCAGCTTGACCTTGTCATCCTGACCCTGGGCGGCAAATATCTGACAGGCCTCTTGCTTATCAACCAGGTATCTCAGAATAGGTAAATCAAGGCGGATTATTTCTTGCATCCGATCCTGAATATTCCGAATTTCTTCATCGGTGCTGGCTTCATCCAGGAATTCACAAAACAGTCCATTTGACAAAGTATGCTTAATCATCAGGGTACGATCAGGATATAGATCCCGACAGGCTTTGATCAGGAGAAAAGAAGCACTCCGGCGGTAAATCCTCAGGCCAATTTCGGTGGAAATGTCCACCGGTTCTACTTCGCAATTATCTTCCAGTTCATAATGTAAATCCCGCAGGGTGTTATGAATAATTCCAGCTACAATGTAACAAGGCCAAACATTTTGGATGCTAATGAACAATTGTCCCAGCGAGGTTCCGGCAGCGACCTGATAAGATCCCGCACCTTTAATCTTAACTTCAATGGTAGGTGTATTAGCATTTGCATTAGTCATAAACATTTCTCCCCTCTTTCCATACCCATATTATATACTATTCACCCCGCAAGAATCAGGCCTAAAAAGAGTTGACTGCCAACATTTTGTGTATAAAAAATAGGCAAAGAGAGTATTCCCTTTGCCTTCTTTTTTACCTCTAGCTATTATTTATTACCTGAGGGTGGCATTGATTTTGCTCTTCAAGCCAGCTCGTATCTCCTCCATTAAACTGTTTACCTCAGTTTCCGTAAGGGTTTTGGCGCTCGATTGAAAGGTTAATCTAAAAGCTAAACTCTTTGATCCGGCCGCAACCTGCTCGCCAGCATAAACATCAAATATCAACGTGTTCTGCAGCAGGTCTCCACCCTGTGCGACGATAATTTCCATAGCCTCTGCCGCTTTGACCTGCTTATCAACCACAATGGCCAAATCTCTTTCTACCGCCGGATAGCGAGTAATCTGTTCCATCATCACTCTCTGCTGGGATAAATTAAACAAGGTATCAACATCCAATTCAAACGCACAGACCCGAGCTTTTATATCAAAGTTCTGGGTGACCTGAGGATGTATCTCGCCAATTACGCCCAGCACCTGGCCGCTCTTCATTACCACTGCCGAACGACCCGGGTGATAGCAGGAATCATTAGCTTCCCTCCAGGTTAGCTGATCAATACCCAGCGCACCCAACAGGTTTTCCAAAACACCCTTGAGGTAATAGAAATCCATATCGATATCTTGCTTCAGCCAATTCATTTCCAGCTTGCCGGTTACCACCGCACCTAGCTTTAGCACCTCAGCGGGTTTGCCCTCACCTTGGGGATAAAACACTGATCCCATTTCAAAGAAAGCCAGGTTGCTATTTTTGCGAGCGAGGTTACGATTCACAGTCTCCAGAATACCAGGCAAAAGCAGCGTCCGCATTACGCTCTGTTCTTCGGATAAGGGGTTGGCAACGTTAACTACATCACGGAGTTTGCTTGCCTGAGGCAGCATGAGCATATCAAAATAACGGGGGGTAACAAAGCTATAGTTGATTATTTCGTAGCAGCTGCCAGTCATCAATTGCTTCAAATGGTCCTTAAATTTTTGGTAAATAGTAAGGCCCCCCTGGGTGGTAGCTCCAATCGGTAAGGTGGCAGGTATCTGCTCATAGCCGTGCAACCTGGCAACTTCCTCGATAAGATCTACTTCCATTTCAATATCCGGCCGGTAAGAGGGTATCGTCACCAGCAGATCATCCCCCACCGCCTGCCACTCGAATTTAAGTTTTGTTATGTAATCCTTAATCTGAGCCGACCCGATACTGGTACCCAGCAGGTAATTTACCCGCTCAGGCCGCAAGACTACCTGCACCAAAGGTTGGGGGGATGGATAGCAATCACAAATTCCAGCCACCACTTCGCCCTGACCCAGTTCCTGCATCAAAGCTGCCGCGCGGTTGATCGCATAGATTAACCCATTGATATCAGAACCCTTTTCAAAACGTATCGAAGATTCACTCCGCAAGGCTAATTTCTTCGAGGTTCTGCGGATGCTGGTATTTTTAAAACAAGCGGATTCCAGCAAAACATTAACCGTATTATCAGTAATTTCCGTATTTTGCCCACCCATGGTACCCGCTATGGCAACTGGTCTGCCATTGTCGGTTATGAGCAGCATTTGGGCCTCTAATTCTCGCTCCACATCATCCAGGGTGGTAATTTTCTCTCCGGCAGCGGCCGGCCGCACCACAATCTTTTTCGCCTCCCCCAGCAGGTCATAATCAAAAGCATGCAGGGGCTGATTGGTTTCCATCATCACAAAGTTGGTAATATCCACAATATTGTTAATGGGGTTTATTCCGCAGCTAAGCAACTTTTGCTGCAGCCATTCCGGTGATGGCTGGACGGTTATATTTTTGATCAAGCGGGCGGTATACCTCGGGCACAGCTCAGCATCGGTGATTTCTACTGAGATAAAGTCATGGATGTCTTCCTGATTCTCATTCATTACAATCTCCGGTATAGAAATCTCGGTGCCATTTAAAGCCCCAATCTCCCGCGCCAGATTTATTACCCCCAGGCAATCGCCCCGGTTAGGGGTCAGGTCCAGTTCCAAAATGCTATCGTCGCCCTTTGCTTCTACTCCTTCAATGGCGATCCCGGCCATGGTCAGACGATGCGCTACTTCTTGCGGGGTCCAGCTAAAATCCACATAATCTTTTAACCAATTTATAGAAACTCCCATGTCGTCACCTCCTAAAATTGTGTAAGAAATCTTTTATCATTGTCAAAAAACAAACGTAAATCGTTAATACCGTACTTTAGCATCGCTATTCGCTCGATACCCATGCCAAAGGCAAAGCCGGTTACTTGCTCGGGATCATAACCACCGTATTGCAGCACCCGGGGATTTACCATCCCAGCGCCCAGTATTTCCAGCCAGCCGGTATGAGAACATACCCGACAGCCCTGACCCTTGCAATGCACACAGGAAATATCCATTTCGGCACTGGGTTCGGTGAAGGGGAAAAAGCTCGGGCGATAACGTACTCTAACCTCTTCGCCAAATATCTTCTGCGCAAATAACATTAAAGTCCCTTTTAAGTTGGCAAAGGTGATTCTTTCGTCGATTAAGAGGCCTTCCACCTGGTTAAACATGGGTGAATGGGTGGCATCGTCATCCTTACGGTAAACCTTGCCGGGAACGATTATTTTCACCGGTATCTGCGGCGCTAATTTTTCCATGGTTCTGACTTGCACCGGTGAAGTATGGGTTCTTAAGAGCATTTCTTCGGTTATGTAGAACGTATCCTGCATTTCGCGAGCGGGATGATCGCGAGGTACATTAAGAGCTTCGAAATTATAATAATCGCTTTCAATCTCAGGGCCTTCGGCCACGCTAAAACCCATACCAATAAATATAGCTTTGATCTCTTCCGTAACCATACTGATCGGATGCTTCCTCCCCACCTGCAGCGGGCGGCCGGGCAAGCTAATGTCTATTTTCTCATCCTTAAGCTGCCTATCCATTTCTTTGGCCTTTAGCTCCAAGGTTTTACTTTCAATGAGAGTCTCCACCGTATTCTTGATCTCGTTAGCGACCTTGCCGGCCTGTGCTCTTTCCTCTCCGGCTAAGTCCTTGAGGCCTCTCAGAAGCACAGTGATCTCGCCTTTGCGCCCTAAAATCTTGACCTTAAGTTCGTTCAGCGAATCAAAATCGCTTACCTCTGCTATCTTTTCAACTGCCAAGAGCTTAATCTGTTCTAACCTGTTTATCATGTTCCTGCCTCCTCCTTCCATTTAACTAAAACCATATGGTCTTCAGTGACGCCGGGGATTAAACTGTGACCCCCAGAAAAAACAAAGCACTTCCATCCTCAAGGGACGAAAGCACGTTCCGTGGTACCACCCAAATTAACCGGATGAACATCCAGTTCACTTAAAGCCTATAACGGCGGCCACCGTAAGGACCTACTACTATTTCAATCCTCCGTTCACAGGTGAATTCACCTACCTTCCCCTTAGTCGTACTCGCAGTCAATGGTACAACCTCCCTGAAAGCTTTGCCAGCAGGCTACTTGTCCCGATCATTACATTTCTTGGTTATTCGCTTTAAGCTGTTTGTATAAGAGGTAACAAATAATGCAACCCGTACTCTCGAAAAGACTCCATAGGTTTTCGGCTTCATCATACATAACGGTTCACCCTCCGATTTAATTCAGCACGAATTAAACTGTATACCAACAACCCCTAAGCCAAGCCAGTTCCCTGACTGCGCTGTTTAGCAACTTCTGCAACAATTATAGCACATGCTGCCGCTACATTCAAAGAGTCGACTTGGGAATTCATTGGTATTTTTATAAACCGCTGGCACCGGCTCTTTAGCTCAGGGCTGGCTCCGGTAGCCTCACTGCCGATAACAATGACCGATTGGTCCGGATATTTTTCCAAATAGTAATTTTGCTGGGCATTTAGATCGGTACACAGAAATGTATACCCCTGTTCCTGTAAAAGCTCCAGCTGGGCATCGCTAACATCAACAAACACCGGCATATTAAGCAGTGCTCCCATCGTTGATCGTACCACTTTAGGACTATAAGAATCTGCACATCCCTGGGTCAGCAACACACCTTTGACCCCCAAGGCCCAACAGGTTCTCAATATGCTGCCCATATTGCCCGGATCTGCCACCCGATCGAGTAAAATCAGCAAGCCCGTTCCAGCTGCCACTTCTGCCCAGGACCATAGCGGGTTTTTCATAATAGCAGCGATTCCCTGGGGTGTTTCAGTGCTGCAAACATAGCGCATGAGCTTAGCACTAATAACATATACTTGCCCATCAAGCCCGGCCATGGATGGTTGGTACTCTTCCACCAGACTTTCCTCCACCAATAACGCTTCAATCAGTTCCGGTCTTTGGAAAGCCTCCGCCACCGCCCTTTTACCTTCCACCAGAAACATTTTCTCCTCATCCCGGTGTTTCTTGTGCTTTAAACCCGCCACCCATTTTATGTATTTGTTGTCCTGAGAAGTAATCAGCTTCATCAATCGTCACTCTCCTAACCAGCCAAGGGAACGTTTTGTTTGCCATCTGGCGAAGCCACGTGTTAAAAGGACCGTCCCCATGACACGCGCCCACACGCCCAAAAAAAGCGTGGCTGTTTTTGCCACACTTTTTTAGTAAACTTCTATTAGCAATAAAAACTATACCGCTTTTTTGGCTACATCAGCCAGTTCGGAAAAGCCCTGGGGATCGGTTATGGCCAGATCAGCCAGAACTTTGCGATCTACCTCCACCCCGGCTACTTTCAGACCATGTATCATCCGGCTGTAAGTCGTGCCATTGTCACGAGCAGCTGCATTGATACGGGCAATCCATAATTGGCGGAATTCTCTTTTCTTTAATTTCCTATGGGCATAAGCATAGGCCCCTGATTTCATGACCTGTTGATTGGCTACGCGGTATAGTTTAGATTTACTTCCCACATATCCTTTGGCTAACTTCAATATCTTTTTATGTCTTTGGTGAGTCGTAACTCCACGTTTTACTCTTGGCATAAATAAGTCCTCCCTCTATCTATTTGTAAGGAATCAATTTTGAGATATTTTTCTGCTCTGGGGTGCTTACCAGGGTAGATTTGCGCAGTCTTCTTTTTCTTTTGGGACTTTTGTCGCCCAGGATATGACTCGCAAAGGCTTTAGCCCTCTTTATTAGGCCGCTGCTGGTCTTTCCAAATCTCTTAGCCGCGCCGCGGTGGGTTTTCTGCTTAGGCATGGGTTAGTCCTCCTTCGAAATATTTTCTATTTTAGGAACCAGTATCATAACCATATTCCTGCCCTCTACTTTGGGACTCTTTTCAACCGCAGAAATATCTGATAATTCCTTAGCTAACTGAATACACAGCTTTTCACCCAGTTCCGGGTGAGTGATTTGTCTCCCCCTGAACATGATAGTAAATTTAAGTTTGTCGCCGGCTGTCAAGAACTTGCGGGCATTTTTAGCCTTTACCTGAAAATCATGTTCTTCAATGTTGGGTCGCATTTTCACTTCTTTTATAGAAATTATTTTTTGTTTCTTGCGTGATTCTTTCTCTCTTTTACTCTGCTCAAACTTAAATCTGCCATAATTCATCAAGCGGCATACCGGTGGTTTTGCTGATGGAGCCACCTCAACCAGGTCAACTGCCTTTTCTTCGGCCATTGACAAAGCTTCATTAATAGGTACTATACCCAGCTGTTCACCATCTTCACTGACCAATCTAACTTCTTTGACCCGGATTTCCTCATTAATTCTCCAATCTTTGCTGATAAGAAATTCACCTCCTGAAAATATAAAAAGCGGGTTACATAAAACCCGCTTCTAAACACAATACAGACTATTTGCCGAGGCCTATAAAATATCTGCCATCAGCAATATTCATATCTGTTTTATGATGACCTTACGAACCCAAAGTTGTAAGGTGAGAAGCAAGGCTCCTGCTTTGCAATTTCTAAAAAATTATAGCATACCCTTAACTTAAATGCAATCGCACTTATTTGATAGTTTTATCGGCAATCTCTGTCTTAATCATAGCTATAAAATCATCCAATCCCTGAGAGCCCTGATCGCCTAATTTGCGATGGCGTACCGCGACCGCCTGAGCTTCCATTTCTTTATCACCTATAACTAAAAGGTAAGGTATTTTTTGCAACTGCCCTTCCCTTATCTTGTAACCAATCTTTTCACTGCGCTTATCCACTTCAACTCTGATGCCGGCATCTGTTAATCGTGCAATAATCGTATCGGTATAGTCATGCTGTCTTTCGGTGATAGGCAAGAGCCGCACCTGCACCGGAGCCAACCAGGTCGGAAAAGCCCCTGCAAAATGCTCCGTTAAAATTCCTATGAAACGTTCAATACTGCCGTAAATAACTCGATGAATCATAACCGGGCGGTGTTTTTCACCATCTTCCCCAATGTAATTCAGGTCAAACTTCTCCGGCATTTGGAAATCCAATTGGATAGTACCACATTGCCAAGTTCTATCCAGGGAATCCTGCAGATGGAAATCTATCTTGGGACCATAGAAGGCTCCATCGCCTTCGTTAATCTTAAAGGCCATCCCCCTTACCTCCAGGGCCTGCTTAAGGGCGTTGGTCGCTAAATCCCATGTCTCCTGTGAACCCATGGAATTCTCGGGCCGGGTGGAAAGCTCCACGTGATAGGTAAAGCCAAACTTTTTGTAGAAAAGGTCGATCAGGTTCATGACCCCATCTATTTCATCAATGATCTGCTCGGGAAGCATAAATATATGAGCATCATCCTGAGTAAAGCTTCT
>CAZYJA010000028.1:0-16449 GCA_964647245.1 uncultured Syntrophomonas sp.
AATCAGCGAGCATAAATGAGATATGAGTTTTAAAAAGGCGCATAATATCCGGCCGTTGGCCCAAGATGTCTATAGCAGTTGAATATCGGCTGTAACCTGCCTGGAGGATTTGGTGCTATTTCAACAAACGTGTTATAATGTCACTTAGATTATTAGTTACAAAAGGTTGCAGTATTCTAGTCAACCCTATCAATTTTGAGGACGGGCCTAAAAATCCGTCAAGGGCACAACGATGAAGCTTCTGGTAGCGGCTTTTGACGCCCAGTTGGGGGTCGTTGCTGGGAGTTAAGGGTGATGGGGCAATCCGCAATGGCATGCGGGCATGACCCCACATCCATGGAGGCTCATGTTAATCGCGTAGATAAACATGAGAAAACCTGCATTCCGGTTCAAACTGGGTGTAGTGTAGCCTGCCTTGCGTGGCTGCAGCGGATAAGCATTAAGTGATGAGACATTGCTTAGGCCAAAGCATTATTATCTGCTTTGAAATTGTAGGCTGCAAAAGAGGCTAGAGATCGATGTGGGTTGTTGAGGAAAACTCCTAGACTGTGTGCGCTATGGCATAGTTTATCAAGGATTAAAGTGTGTACTTAGTGGTAATCCAGCCCCATGTGCGGCGACGACATGTAGCAGGCATAAAGGGAAACCGCCCATCTGGTAACAAATGGGTGACCTGCGGGGAAAACCTGCTGGACCTATGTCACAACGTTTACTCGATAAACTACCTTTTGTTTATTTATTTATATAAATGAAGGATGGCAATAATTTGTCTGGTTATTTGAAAAAAGGTAAAATTTTGGCCGGATTAATTGTGGCCTTTTTTACCTTTTTTATAGCCCTGTTAGCGAGCATTGGTTCCGAGCTACTAATGAAAACCATAAAGGATCTATGGATAGCTATACTTTTATTATTAATAATAATTGCTATCGGCATATTCTTTGATACCATTGGTACGGCTGCAACAGCTGCAAATTTGCCACCTTTTAATGCTAAGGCGGCAAAAAAAGTATTTGGAGCCTATCAGGCGGTCAAGATTACTAAAAATGCCGGTAGGGTCGCAAACTACTGTAATGACGTTATCGGCGATATAGCTGGGACCCTTAGTGGAGCCGTAGGAGCTGGAATCGTCTTCAATTTAGTACACAGCTATTCGTTGTCAGATTCCATTTTGACCGGTGCGGTCATGACCAGCTTCATAGCCGCGGTTACGGTAGGGGGAAAATCCCTGGGCAAAGACTTAGCCATTGCTAAAGCCAACAGTATTATTTTCGAGGTAGCCAAGGCCTTGGGATGGTGGGAGAATTTAACCGGCCTGGAATTATTTAAGGACAGAAGGTGAACTCTTGGATAGGGTTTTGAACCGCATTGACTCGCCTGAAGATTTAAAGACGCTTTCTATAGCTGAAATGTATGATTTAGCTGCCGATATAAGGCGGGTCTTAATTAACAGTGTGGCTGCCTGCGGAGGGCACCTGGCAGCTAATCTGGGAGTTGTGGAACTGACTATTGCCCTGCATTACGTGTTTAATACGCCTCAAGATAAGATAATATGGGATGTAGGTCATCAAAGCTATGTACATAAAATCCTGACGGGGCGAAAGAGCAAGATGTCAAGCTTAAGGCAATTCGGGGGTATCAGCGGTTTTCCCAAATGTGAGGAATCGCCCTATGATTCCTTCAATACGGGACATAGCAGCACCTCCATTTCAGCTGCCTTAGGGATGGCTTTAGCCCGGGATATCCTCAAGCAGAATTATTCAGTGGTATCAGTTACCGGTGATGGAGCGATGACTGGCGGCATGACCTATGAGGCCTTAAACCATGCCGGCAATGAGGGTAAGGATCTGATCGTTATTCTGAATGATAATGAAATGTCCATATCCAGGAACGTAGGAGCAATGTCCAATTATTTAAATCGTCTGCGTACTGATCCATCCTATACTCGTACCAAAGAGGAAGTAGAAAACGTATTAACCAAAATACCAGGTATAGGCCTCAACATAGCGCGGGCTGCGGGCAGGATTAAGGATACCGTCAAATATCTGATGGTGCCGGGAATATGGTTTGAAGAGCTAGGATTTACTTATATCGGCCCGGTGAATGGTCATAACCTGGATGAGCTTATTCCGATGTTGAAGAATGCTCGCAAAATGAAAGGGCCGATATTAATACATACTATCACTGAAAAAGGCCGTGGTTACGAACCAGCCCGGCAAAATCCCGATGTGTTTCATGGCATAGGCCCTTTTGATATTAAGACTGGAAAACAATTTAAAAAAGCCTTGAAGACCTATACCGAGATTTTTGGCGCATCTATGGTGGATTTAGCCAGGCAGGATGAGCGGATAGTAGCCATAACTGCTGCAATGACCAGAGGCACCGGATTGCAGGATTTTTCGGAGTGTTATCCGGAACGCTTTTTTGACGTGGGAATATGTGAACCTCATGCGGTTACCCTGGCAGCCGGTATGGCGAGAAACGGTCTCAAGCCGGTAGTGAGTATTTACTCCACCTTTTTACAAAGAGCCTATGATCAAATTATCCATGATGTGGCTTTGCAGAATCTGCCCGTGGTTTTCGCCATTGACCGGGCGGGCCTGGTAGGTGAAGATGGGCCTACTCATCATGGTGTTTTCGATCTTTCCTACTTGCGTCATATCCCCAATTTAACCATTATGGCTCCAGCTAATGAAAATGAATTTGTAAATATGCTGCACACCGCTTTGGCATTAAATTCACCGGTGGCGGTCAGGTATCCCCGGGGAGCTGGCGAAGGTACTGTGATTTTAGAGGAACGTGAAATTTTAATCCCGGGGCAAGCCGATGTTTTGACCTCAGGCAGTGATCTGGCGATTTTAGCCATTGGTCGAGCGGTTGGCATAGGCAGGGATGTGGTTGAATTATTGCAAGCCCGAGGCATCAGTGCAGAATTGATAAATGCCCGCTTTATCAAGCCCCTGGATCAGGGTTTGATATGTGATTTGGGCCGCAATTTCAGCCGGTTGCTTACCATGGAAGACAACTGTATTACTAGTGGTTTTGGTACCGCCGTGCTGGAAGTGTTGGCTGAAAATCGGATAAAAACTGATCTAATTCGGGTAGGTATTCCTGATGAATTTATCGAACAGGGTCGTCTGGAAATACTTTTCGATTTGCTGAATATGGATCCGGAGTCCATTGTTGATACTATTTTTAGCAGATGGACTGATATGGGCAGCCATCCGACATTGGAGTTGCTTAAAATTGGCAAAAGTTAGATTAGATGCCCTGGTTTACAGCCAGGGCTTAAGTTCCAGTCGGGAAAAAGCCCAGGCCATGATTATTGCCGGGGAAGTCTGGGTGAGTGGAACCCGGGTGGACAAACCTGGTACCAAAGTGGATGAAAACGCGGAAATTGTGATTCAATCGCGCCGGATACCATATGTAAGCCGGGGCGGCTTTAAACTCGAAGGTGCGATACGAGATTTTAAGCTTGATTTTCAGGCTAAAGTGGTTCTGGATGTAGGTGCATCTACCGGAGGGTACACGGATTGTGCTTTGCAAAACGGTGCTGACAAGGTATTTGCCGTGGATGTGGGTTATGGTCAATTGGCTTGGTCACTTCGCAACGACCCCCGGGTGGTGGTTTGGGAAAGAACCAATATCCGCTATTTTACCCCGGACCAGCTGGGTGAATTGGTAGATATTATTACCATGGATGTATCTTTTATATCTACTACCCTGATATATCCAGTATTGGTTAACTTGCTAAAAGCAAACGGTGAAGTCATTTCCTTAATAAAGCCCCAATTTGAAGCTGGCAAGGAGAAGGTTGGCAAAAAAGGGGTGGTAAAAGACCCGGCCGTTCATCGGGAAGTATTGTTGCGTTGCATCGCGGTTGCCGAGCAATCGGGCTTGAATTGTGTGGGAATCAGTCATTCGCCTATTAAAGGGCCGGAGGGCAATATCGAATATTTTATTCATTTAAAAAAACAACCTGGACCCTTGGCACAAATCGTTGAGAAGGTTGCCGAAGTAGTACTAAATGCGCACAATGTCTTGGAGGGTAGAGCGAAATGAAGATTTTACTGGTAAACAATAACCGGATTAAGAGTACCGTTGCCATGGCCGGCAAGCTAGCGACCCAACTTGAAGCGCGGGGTATTGAAGTGTTTATTGACAGTGAACGACCTATTGATATCAGCGGTGAAGAACTTGATTCCATAATTGTTTTAGGGGGTGATGGAACCTTGATCAGGGCGGCCCGGCAATATGCAGAGCTAGATGTACCAGTGCTGGGAGTCAATATGGGTACAGTGGGATTTCTCAGTGATATCAAGGCTGATGAGCTGGATTCCTGTTTGGATAGTTTTGTCCGTCATGATTACAGCATCGATGAAAGAATGATGTTAGAAGTGAGCATCTACCGGAATGAAGTTTTGACTGAACAAGTTTACAGTCTTAATGAACTAAGCATAAAATCCAATACTTCCCGTATGATCAGTATGAATATACATATTGCGGGTCAAGAACATGGTATATACCGGGGGGACGGGATTATTATCGCCACCCCTACTGGTTCGACGGCTTACTCTCTTTCTTCGGGCGGGCCGATAACCGATCCGGAGTTGGACGTATTTGTAATGACTCCTATTACTTCTTATTTTTTAAGCAAAAGACCTCTGGTAATATCAGCTCAGAAGGAAATTTGTCTATACCCATTACGTTGCGAAGAAGCCGAATTATGCATAGATGGACAGGTAAATATAGCCTGGGAGTCGAATTGTATTATAAAAGTAAAAAAGGCCGGCCATAAATTAAAAATGGCCAACATGCAACCACGGTTCTTCTTTCAAACCATAGCCCAACGCTTGCAGCGTAATGATGCTAACCTGTAACAATAAGTATATAATTGTGGTGCCTGGCACTATGCGGGGAGGTAGCTATGAAATCAAGAAGACATTTTGCCATAAGGGAAATTTTATCTGCTGAGCGGGTTAGCACCCAGGAGGAACTATGTGATATTTTAAAAGACCGGGGCTATGATGTTACTCAGGCTACGGTGTCGCGTGATATTAAAGAGCTCAGTCTGATTAAGATTCCAGACGGAAATGGTTATGCCTATGCGTGGCCTGAGGCTCAAAATCCGAAAAGCTCGAATGTGCGGATAAGGCGGGTTTTTAAAGACTCGGTGGTAAGTTATGATCACAGTGAAAATATTATAGTGATAAAGACTCTTCCCGGCGCTGCTCAATCAATTGCGTCACTAATTGATTCCCTATCTAATCCTCACATATTAGGAACAGTGGCGGGAGACGACACCATATTTCTAGTGGTCAAAACCAAGAAATCGTTAGCCATCGTTTTGGAATACTTTCACAAACTTGTGAACGAGTAAATTCTTTTACTGCAAGTGACTTTTTTACCCCTATCAAAAACTAACCCTCATATTTTTAGGTTAATCCCCTACCAGGCATAGCCCTCATTCCCCGGTTAAATAATGTATTTGCCAGTCTATCTCGAAACCCAGGTCATGGCTGGCTAATTTGATGCTCGGGTAGCGAGAAGCGGGTGATGAGTATATCTCCTGCCATCAGTGGTTGAGCAATAAGGGTATAAAAATCAATGATTTTTTCATAATTGCCATAGGCTGTTAATCAGGGTGAAATCAACAGCTGTTCTCGGCCTGCTAAATTAACGAAAAATCCTTTATGTACCCCACCTATTAAACCCTGAATCAAGTCAGTGATTAATAGGTGGGGTGCTGTATTTTGCTCGGTTTTGTTATTTATGAACCCCTCCAGGATAGCTGGTTATAGAGTTTTTTGCTAACAACAATGCAAAAAAATATAAATAATACCAATTATAGTAAATATATTGTATCATGAATAATAGGTTTCGAGTTCATATAGCGGAGATCATCCTTGAGCCGAGAAGGAGGTTGCAGTTTGCAAGGCAACGATAAATTAGGTGAAATATTTGATCAGAATCCCTACATGGCCGCAATGCTCTTAGATAAAGACGGAAGGGTGCTCCTTATCAACAAAACCTATTTGAAGGTTCTGGGCTTGCCGGAAGAAAAGGTTTTGGGGAGGCGGATCATATCTATAACTCCCCATACCCAAACTGCTAAAGTGTTGCGTACCGGAAAAGCAGTTATTGATTACAGGTGGAACGTGAATGGCTACCAAATGATCGCCTCCTCCTTGCCTATGTTTGATGGAGATGAATTAGTGGGGTGTTTTGCTTACAGCATTTCTTTGAACATCTGGGATTCTAAAACCCTGGTAGAACGGCTGCTGGCTGAAAACACCATGTTGAAAGATGAGGTGTATAAATCCCACACTGCCAAATATAGTTTTGACGATATTGTGGGCCATGATAAAAATTTTCTGGACGCCAAAAATTTAGCCCAACAAGTGGCTCAGCAGTCACACACCAAGGTTCTAATAACTGGTGAAACCGGGACGGGCAAGGAGCTTTTTGCCCAGGCAATTCATAAAGCCAGTACCCGCTCCAGTTACCCGTTTGTCCGGGTTAACTGTGCAGCTATTCCTGAAAACCTGTTAGAAGCCGAGCTCTTTGGCTATGAAGACGGAGCCTTCACCGGGGCCAAAAAGGGAGGCCGCTTGGGTAAATTTGAATTAGCCAATAACGGCACCATCTTTTTGGATGAAATAGGCGAAATGCCGCTTTTCATGCAAAGTAAATTGCTGGTGGTTCTGCAGGAGCGAGAAATAGAGAGACTGGGCGGAGACCGCTCCATTAGACTGAATGTCCGGGTCATCTCGGCCACAAATCGCAATTTGCAGGACATGGTGGAAAAGGGACTTTTTAGGGAAGACCTTTATTACCGGTTAAATGTGGTGCAGGTGGAAGTGCCAGCTCTTCGGAATAGAAAAAAAGATATAAGTTTGCTGACCGAACATTTACTGAAAAATTTGAACCGCCGCTTGAATACTGCGGTGATTGGCATTTCTCATGAAGCATGTGACCAATTGAACAAACATAATTGGCCAGGAAACGTACGGGAATTGGAGAATGTCTTGGAAAGAGCCATGAGTCTGGCTTACATGGAGAAAACTCAACTGCTCGGCAAAAGGCATTTTGCATTTTTGTGCAGCAAGGTAAATGTTAATTACCCATCTGGTAAGAAAAGCTTGAAAATGATAACCCAGGATTTCGAAGAAAAAATAATCCGCAAGGCCTTGGAAGATAATAGATCCGATAAAGTGTTGGCAGCCGAGTCGCTGGATATCGACCTATCTTCACTTTATCGTAAGTTAAAGAAATATGGAATCAACGTGAACTAATTGCTATTTATTAAACTACTTTAATTCCACCTTCCCACCTCATTATCTATCCATCAGATCCTTTTTAAAGTATGTTAAAAGCTTTTGCAAATTAGCCAGTTCGCATTATTGCCTAAAATGGAATTTATCCCAAGTATATACATAGTCCATCCTTACGAGGATGGGCTTTTTTTATTGGAAATAATGCCATAAATATACGCGCTGCAAAATCTTACGGCAGGGATAAATTCCCGTAAATTAGGCCTTTCTAACGCCTGGTTCGTTTGGCATAAAAAATGCAAATAGACTATGAGAGGCAGAAAGGGGGGATACGTGAGGCCTTTTTCAATCATGGATTTATTTAGTTTATGGACGAGAGGGGGATTTATGATGAGTTTTGGATTTAATTATAACGAAGACCAGCTAGCATTGCAGCGTACCGTAAGAAAATTTGCCGAAAATGAAATTGTTCCGGTCAGGCATGATTATGACGAGTCCGAGGAATTTCCATGGCCCGAAGTTAAGAAGATGCATGAGCTGGGCATTGCCTGTATGAATGCTCCGGAAAAGTATAATGGGGTGGCCTTTGGTAATGTTGGCCTGTGCATGGTAGTGGAGGAAATCTGTAAAGCTTGCTTGGGAATTGCCATTACTCCTTTGGCCAATATGCTGGCTTCTGAACCAGTTCTCTATGCTGGAACCGAAGAACAGCAAGAATGGTGGTATCCGGGTATATGCGACGATGGGCAGCTAGCTTCTTACGCCGTAACCGAACCGGGAGCTGGTTCTGATGTAGCTGGTCTGTCGACAAATGCCAAAAAAGATGGGGATTACTACATTCTTAATGGCACCAAATGCTTCATAACCAATGCCCGCCATGCCGACAAATACACGATTCTGGCTACCCATGACAAGAGCAAGGGCAGCCGAGCCCAGTCATTCTTCATGGTGGATCGTAATACTGAGGGTCTATCCATCGGCAAAAGTGAACATAAAATGGGTATGCGCTGCTCCGATACCTCGGAACTGATTTTAGACAATGTTAAAGTGCACAAAAAGTTTCGATTGGGTGAAGAAGGCGATGGCTTCAAATTGGCCATGAAAGCCTTTAATTCATCCCGTCCTTTTATTGCCGCCGCCGCTGTCGGGGTAGCTAACGGAGCCTTTGAATTTGCGCGAGTATGCCAAAGAGAGAAAGGCTTTCGGCAAGCCTATCGCTAGTTTCCAGGCGATTCAGTTTATGCTGGCAGATATGAAAATGAATATTGAAGCCTCGCGCTTACTGTATCAAAAAGCGGCCTGGCTTCTGGATGAACATCTGATGGCCGCGGAGCTGTCGGCTATTTGTAAATGCTTTGCAGCCGATATGTGTATGCAGGTCACCACTGACGCGGTGCAAATTCTGGGTGGCTATGGTTTCTGCCGGGACTATCCAGTGGAAAAAATGATGAGAGATTCAAAGATATTGCAGATTTTTGAAGGCACATCGCAGATTCAGCGCGTCATTATAGCTAAGGATATCCTGGGCTAGCGGTTTGTCGCGCTAAGTATCAGGTACATTTAAGGAGTTTCATAAGCCAAAATTGAAGGAGGGTTAAATGATGCGTTTTGAGCCAATACCTATTCAGCCGGGAAAAGCCAAACCACCCACCTATAAAATAATGACGGCCAAAGAGGCCATTAATAAATTCATCCAGGAAGAATGCTACCTGGGAATGACGGTGAGCGCTGCACCTGCGGACTTAATTTGGGAGATGGTACGGCAGCGGGACCGGATAAAAACCCTCGATCTGGTTATTACCAGTCAGATTGGTATGTCCTCAGTCCTGATCGGTTCGGGGCTGGTCAGAAAAATTGAAATGGGCTACAACTGGGGAGGCATTGAGGGCGAAGACAAGGTGTTCCGCCGGGCGGTGGAAAAAGGTATACCCAGGCCTCTGGAAGTTGAAGACTACAGCAATTATGGCGCCGCCATGAGGTGGTTAGCAGCTTCTATGAACCTTGACTCTATTGGCACCAAATCACAGTTAGGTTCGGATATTATAAAATATAACCCTCGGATCAAAGTCATAGATGACCCATATACCGGACGTCCGGTTGCTGTGGTGCCGGCCTCCCGTCCTGACGTGGCGGTTATTCATGCGTCTCGGGCAGATGAAATAGGTAATGTCCAATGCCTGGGGCTCTATGGGAATACCGATACTCTGGCGCGGGCCGCCAAACACGTTATTGTCAGTGTGGAAGAGATCGTCACCACGGCCGAGATACGGCGTATGCCAAACCTCAACACTATTCCCTATTACCATGTGGATGCCGTCGTACATGCTCCTTTTGGGGCCCACTGGAGAGAATCAACCTACTATTATCATCATGACCTGCCCTATGGGCTTGATGTCTATCGGCAATTTGCGACCCAGGAAGGCTACGAGGCCTGGGCGGATAAATACGTGCATGGCACCAAAGATTGGCATGAATATTGCCAAATGGTGGGCTTCGACCGGCTGAACCGCTTGCAGCAGAGCGAGCACAAATACCAAATATTTGGAGAGGTGAGGTGATACGCATGTCTAACTATACCAAAGATTACAGCATGCCAGAATTGATGGCGGCTACAGTTGCCCGGGAGATAGGAGACGGTGAACTGGCATTCATTGGGGTGGGGATGCCATTGATGGCAGCGACGGTAGCCAAGTTTACCCATGCTCCGAACTTCAATATGATGGTGGAATATGGGGCGGTGGGACCTGCTCCCCTACGGCTGCAGATGTGTGTGAACTGTGCAGTTAACAATGAACGTGCTTATTTTGCTGGTAGTCAACGGGAAGTAATGGGTGCTCAACAGTGCGGACTGGTAGATATAGGCGTCATCAGCGGTGCCCAGATAGACAAATACGGTAATCTTAATTCTACCGGTATCGGTGACTACAGTAACTTTAAAGTCAGGTTAGCAGGGAGTGGCGGCGCCAATGATATATCTTCATCGGCTACCCGCACGGTTATTATGATGCGGCAAGATGGTCGTAATTTTGTGAATAAGATTGATTACCTCACCTCGCCGGGACACCTAACAGGACCCGGAGCCCGGGAAAAAGCCGGCTTGGTGGGGGGAGGCCCGCAAGCGGCGATCACTACCATGGGCGTCTATCGGTTTGATAATGAGACCCGGGAAATGTATTTGGAGAAAATCCACCCGGGGGTGGATTTAGCCAAACTTAAAGCTAGCGTACAGTGGGATCTGGCCATATCTCCAAATTTGACCGAGACGGAACTGCCCACGGAGGAACAAGTAATGATAATGCGTACCCTTGATCCTTTGGCCGTTTATCTGGGCACCGGCCGTCAAAAACTGACGGGAGAATTCGAGGTCTTTATGAAGATGTTTGCAGATAGTTATCAGCCGATGGTCAAATTGATGAGGAGTAAAGGCCTGATGTAATGCCTTATGCCAGGTTATGGGATCTTTTTAGTAAACGAAAGGTGGGTAAAACATGCGTGATGTAGTAATCGTAAGCGGAGCGAGAACTCCAATAGGTGATTTTATGGGGAGCCTCAAAGATTATACCGCGGTTCAGTTAGGAACCATTGCCCTGAAAGCGGCCATTGAGCGGGCCGGGATTAAACCGGAAATAATTGATGAAGTGACGGCAGGGCATGTTTATCAAGCGGGCTGTAAGGGCAATCCAGCCCGGCAGGTGGGCATTCACTCCGGGTGTCCGGTGGAAACCGTGTGCGTAACCATCAACCAGCAATGTCCTTCCTCCATGCGGGGAGCTGAGATACTAAGCCAGCAGATCATGCTGGGCAAAATTGATGTGGGTGCCGCGGTAGGGCATGAGAGCATGACCAATATTCCCCATCTTTTAATGAAGGCACGCTTTGGCTACCGGATGGGCGGGACTCAAATGGAAGACAGCATGATGTATGATGCCTTCATCGATGCCTTTTATAATTACCACGCCGGCGTAACCGCTGAAAACTTGGTGGATATGTACAAGATCCCCCGCCAGGAAGCGGACGAATGGGGTTTAATGAGCAACCAGCGGGCCTGCCAGGCTATCGCCGCAGGTAAATTCAAAGATGAGATTGTGCCAGTAGAGATCAAGACCAGAAAGGGAGCGGTGATGTTTGACACGGACGAGCATCCCAATCCCAACGCGACTATGGAAGCTTTGGGCAAGCTGAAACCGGCCTTCAAAAAAGACGGGATTATAACTGCCGGCAATGCGTCCGCGATAAATGACGGAGGCTGCGCCATTATTTTGATGGCTGCAGACAAAGCCAAAGAGCTGGGGATTAAGCCGCTGGCTCGCATAGTGGCCACCGCTTCGGCATCCGTTGATCCAAGTATAATGGGCATCGGAGTGGTACCCGCGGTACGTCGGGTGCTGAAGTTTGCCAATATGGGCATGGACGACATCGACCTTTGGGAAATGAACGAAGCTTTTGCAGCTCAGGTAATAGCCTGCAATCGGGAACTGAAAGTAGATGTCAATAAGATCAATGTTCTGGGTTCAGGGGTTAGCTTGGGCCATCCGGTGGGGATGACCGGAGTTCGGCTGATGATAACCCTGATGAATGAGATGCGGCGGAGCAAAAAACAGTTCGGGTGCGCCACCCTCTGCGCCGGCGGCGGTCCGGCCATGGCCACTATCATTGAAGCCCTTTAAATTTAGCCAAAGGAGGAATGAAATATGAGCATTAAAAAGTTAGGGGTGTTAGGTGCTGGCACCATGGGTGCAGGTATTGCCCAGATCGGTGCCCAGGCCGGGCTGGAGGTTACTCTGGTGGATGTTGATCTCAAGTTTGTAGACCGGGCACTCGCCGGCATGGTCAAAAACTGGGACAAGTCGATTGCCAAAGGGAAGCTGAGCAACGAGAATGCCGCTGAGTACCGGGCCAACATAAAAGGGAGTACGGCTAACACCGACCTTAAAGACTGTGATTTGGTTATTGAAGTGATAATTGAGAACATTGATATCAAGAAACGGGTCTTCAAAGAATTGGGTGATATTTGTTCCCCAGCTACGATACTGGCCAGTAATACCTCTGGTTTCAGTATAACTGAAATTGCAGCTGCCAGCGGCAGACCCGATAGGGTGGTGGGAATGCACTTCTTCAATCCAGTTCCCGTAATGAAATTAGTGGAAGTGATTCCGGGAGTTGAAACCAGTAGAGCTACAGTTGAAACAGCGGTGGAAACCTGCAAGATCATCGGTAAGACACCTATCGAAGCTAAAGAGGGCCCGGGGTTTATAGTCAACCGGATTCTGGTGCCCTATTTAAACGATGCTGCCCATGCTTATCAGGAAGGTGTAGGGTCGGTTGAGGCCATCGACGAAGCCATGAAATTGGGTGCCAATATGCCTATAGGACCTTTGGCTTTATGTGACCTGGTAGGTATAGATGTGCTGCTGATGGTAACCGAGTATTTCTACCAGGAATTTGGAGATCCCAAGTTCCGTCCGTCTCTAGCGCTTAAACAAAAGGTTCGGGCAGGTCATCTGGGGGTCAAGACCGGCAAGGGATTTTACGATTATTCCAAACCATAAATATCGCTAAGGGAGAAGCTTAGGATCTCAAGAGGTAAAAACGAGCAGTTTTTTGTATTCCAGGATTAGGGTCTGGAACCAAAAACGGGTAGAAGTCAGATACCTTATAAGTTATACTGGAAGGGGGTGAATGAGTTTGGAATTTAAGACGATTACCTTAACCCAGGAGGGTGCCGTTGGCATATTAACCTTAAATCGCCCGGAGATAATGAATGCCATTAATGATGAATTAATTGGCGAATTGAGTCAGGTAATTGATAGGATTGCTAAAGATGACCAAATCCGGGTTATAATCCTCACCGGAGGCAATAAGGTATTTGCGGCCGGGGGCGATATAAAAGCGATGCAACAATTTGGACCCTTGCAGGCCAAAAAATTTGTAGTTCCGATTCATAGGGTGTTTAACCAGCTTACCGAATTGCCCAAACCGACTATTGCGGCCATTGGAGGGTTTGCTTTGGGTGGAGGGGTAGAAATGACCCTAACCTGTGATTTCCGTATTGCGGCTGATAATGCCAAGTTCGGCTTTCCCGAGATCAATCTGGGTATATTTCCAGCCGCAGGAGGAAGCCAGCGTCTGCCACGCTTGATCGGCATGGCCAAAGCCAAAGAATTAATGTTCACGGGTGATACCATAGATGCTGCGACAGCCCTGACAATAGGTTTAGTGAATGAGGTCGTTCCTCGGGAAGCACTTATGGAACGAGCGATGCAGCTGGCCAACAAACTTAGTGCTAAACCTCCGATTACTATCAAGACTCTTAAAGAGTCCATGCATAACGTGTTCAATACGGATATAAATGTGGGTTTGAACATGGAAATCGAAAAATTCTGTAACCTTTTTGCCACTGAAGATCAGAAGGAAGGAATGGGTGCTTTTATAGAGAAGAGAAAACCTAGTTTTAAGGGGCGCTAGGATATATAACTGTTCATATACAATGTTTGGGCTTATGGATACTCATAACCTGCTCAGAGTGTCGATAAAGTCAGACCGAGCAAAAAAGTTCACCCAAGGGCACTTCACCCTGCGGGTACTCCTGATGTAAACTTCGTTTACTACTGAGGTTGCTGATGTACCGCTTGCGGTACGATTAATGTTGCAAGAGCAAGGCATTAATGAAAGCCAGTGATTGAGGCGAATAAGGTATGGCGACACACCCCTTCGGGGAATGTTCCCGTAACAAGTACGTCGATTGAACTGGCTCTCGTTAATAACGCAGCACCCAAAGGGCACAACCTATGTTCGCTTCGCTCACGAATTAATGACGCTATTGGGCTTTTTTGACGGTCTGTGCAGGCTCGTCATGAGCCTGCTTCTTGTTTATTTGTACCTTAAAAGTATAATATGATACATGGAGGCATTTATCGAAGGTAGGTCCAATAATTTATTTGCTTCGATAAAGACAAACATATGTTACAGGAGATTTATATCAATAATTTCGTTTTGATCGACGAACTGCGTATGGAATTTGCGATGGGGCTGAATGTGCTGAGCGGTGAAACCGGGGCGGGCAAGTCCATCATTATTGATGCGCTGGGTTTGGTATTGGGAGAAAGAATCAAACACGATTATATACGGGATCAGGATCGCAAAGCAGTGGTTGAGGCGGTTTTTGAGATAGGCAACGTTATTGATGTTCGCACTTTATTAGTTGAACAAGGACTGTTAGATGATGACGAAGAAATAGGAACTGTAGTATTAAGCCGAGAAATATATCCTAATGGTAAAACAGCTGCGCGAATCAATGGAAGAAACGTTACCGTCTCTGCCCTAAAGAAATTGAGTGCCTATCTGGTGGATATGCATCTGCAAAATGACCGGCACAACATTTTAAGGCCAATATATTACCTGGAATATGTAGACGGCTTTGCTGAAGATGCCGATGAGTTACTGGATGATGTGGCAGGCCTTTATTCCCTTATTAGCGCCAAGCGGAAACAGTTGGAAGGATTTAAACAAAACCAACAGAACCGGGTACAACGACTGGACTTTCTGAACTACCAGATTAAAGAGATAGAAGAGTGCCAGCTGCATGAAAATGAAGAAGAGGAACTTAAAGAACTCAGGGATAGGATTAAGAATGCTAAGAAGCTGATGGACGGCAGCAGTAAGGTTTTTGAGTTGTTATACAGCTCTGAAAAGGGCAGCAGCGCCTATGATCAGGTTTCTTCCGCCTTGGATGTAATTGGAGACCTAAGCAGGGATAGCTTTTTTGCAGATATTATCGAGCCCCTGGAAAACATCTATTATTCCCTGCAAGACATAGCGGGGCGCATCTCAGCATTTAAAGACCAACTTGAATTTGAACCTGGACAACTGGATATAATTGAAAACCGGCTGTATCAAATTAGTAAATTGAAAAACAAGTATGGAGAAACCATAACCGATATTTTAGCCTTTTTGGTAAATGCCCGTTTGGATCGGGAACAGTTGGATCAGAATAGCGAGTTGCAGGCCGATATTGAACAGGAAATTATGAGTTTGGATAAACAGTATATGCAGTTAGCCGGTGAATTAAATGGCAAACGTAAACAGGCTGCCCTGCTCCTGGAAGCCAGAGTACATAAAGAGTTGTTAGATTTAAATATGCCCGACATTAAGTTCCAGGTGCAAGTAAGCAAGAAAAACTGCCCAGGTTTAAAAGGGATAGATGAAATAGATTTTCTTTTTCTTTCGCCCATTCCCGCATGATATATTCCAGACCCGTATCGCTTCAGGGGGAGAAATATCCCGTTTTATCCTGGCATTAAAAAAGGCCCTGGCGGATGTCTATCATATTCCGACCCTGGTTTTTGATGAGATTGATGTAGGTCTGGGTGGATCAGCTCTGAATGCAGTAGCTCGCAAAATTGCGGAGTTGTCCCGCGCGCATCAAATCATATTGGTGACCCATTCTCCCCAGGTGGCCAGTTATGCCGATCAGAATTTTATAATTGACAAATATGTAAAAGACAATCGTACCTTTACCCGCGTAAAAAATCTGGACTCCCAAGAAAAGGTCCGAGAAATAGCGCGGATGCTGGATGGGGAACATTGCTCAGAACTAACCGAGAAGCATGCCCGGGCGATGATAGCCACGGCAAATCTACACCCGAAATAGTCCAATCATGAGGCTGGTTTTAAGAGTTAACTATCCCCGGATTACTTTTAGATATTTTATATAACCGGATGAGTCCTCGACGGATCATCCGGTTATTTTTATCTGACCTTCACCAGCCGGACCTTGGCCATGTATAATAATGACGTAAAACCATGATTTATGTTGTAATTAGCAACATAATGCCATATGCTGAATGAAAAAAGCAGTATGGATGGTATTGATTATGATCTATATAGGCGTTGGTTGTCTCGCGTTTATAATTTTACTCGTTTTCGATCTTAATCAAGTTTTCTTTTTTCATAAAATCATTAATTTTTGCTTTGCCCTCGGCTTGGCACTCCTGGCCATGGCCACAATTGGTATTCTGTCGGGCAACTATGCCGGTTTCGAAGTTATCTTCTCTTGGCGGCTGCTATTTGGGGCGCTAGCTATCATTTCCTTACTGCTCCTGGTTTATTCACTGTTTTTTTGGTTGCCGTTTGGTGGTACCTATATTGATGTAAAAAAAAGCCATACAGTTGTTGATAC